>JAVSLW010000011.1 GCA_039666455.1 Methanobacterium sp.
CGGCCTTCAAAATCTCCGATTTTGACTGCCCAAACACTTCGTGTTTGACGGCCTTCAAAATCTCCGATTTTGACTGCCCAAACACTTCGTGTTTGACGGCCTTCAAAATCTCCGATTTTGATGCATCGAAAATTCCGTAGGAATTTTCGGTGGCCTTTTCCATTATTGCTTCGTGAAAAGCTTTTAACCTTTCCTTGTCAGATAAAAGATTAAAATGATATGGTGTTGTGCGCATTTCATTTTTTAGTGAACTTAAATCCACTACAGGCTGTTTTGAAGCGCACATACTGATCATCACTGATTATCAGGCTCTCTAAAGTCATTGTTAGATGATGTCTGTACTAACAAAAATTGCTTATGGTGAAATAGTACTTCTGGCACTGGCTTTATCGAGATCTAATGATTTTCCAAGGGCAGTACTGGTTAAACGTACGTGTTCTACACCTTTCAATCTCATTATTTTCTCTGAAAGTGCTCTGATGTATTTAACATCGCCTTTAACAACTATTACTTCAAGACAGTGTGTATCTGTCATGTGTACGTGCATAACTGCATTAATGAAATCTTTGTAGTCGTGCTGTATTTCTGTAAGGTCTTCCATTACTCCAGTGTAGTGGTGGTCGTATATTACAGCAATTATTCCAATTCTTTCTCCCTGCATCTCGTTCATCCACTGGTACCTTACAATATAGTCTTTTAATGCATCTCTGATACCTTTTGACCTGGATTGGTATCCTCTGTCTTTTAAAACCCCATCAAATTCGTTTAACAACTTTTTTGGTAGTGACATACTGATTCTCATCACATCTTTCCCTCCTATTATTAATTTAATATTATCATACTATTTTATGGTATTTAAATGTTGTTGTGGTAAGACAATATTGTGCTTGCCAAACAATATTTGCACATATTATTTTCATATATAATATGATATAATACACTTTCATGATATTTGTAGTATTTAAACTTTGTCCTTTGTGGACAATATTGTTCTATGAGAACAAAAAACTTAATAATAATTTTTGAAAGTGTGATATTTAATTTCAGTGTTACTCCATCATCTGGGAAGTCTCAATTTAGGATATCAAATATATTAAGTTGAAAAACAATTACTATTTAATAGAAAAAAGGAGTGATTGAATGGAAGTTAGAGAGGCAATGAATCAGGGGGTTATATCGATCAGTCCGGATACAAGTCCCCTTGAAGCATTTGAAAAAATGTACAGAAAGGGTATTAGAAGACTTTTTGTTATGGATAACGAAACTCCTGTTGGTGTAATATCCTATCTTGATCTTGTAGGTGTGCTTGGATCTTTGAGACCCAGTACCAGGGAATCTGGTAATTTAAAAATCAGTGAAATAATGTCAGAAAACATAATTACCATTGATGCTGATGATAAAATAGAAAATGCTGCTAATTTAATGTTAAGAGCAGATGTATCTGGTTTATTAGTCCTGGAAAATGGAAAACCTGTAGGAGTAATAACTAAAACAGATATCTGCAGGTTAGTAGCAGCTGAAATACTTGTTTCCCAGTAATTAATAATAACAAAAAGAATTTATCTATTAAGATCTGAAAATAAGCTGATCATATAAAAATGCGGCTGCCGGGATTTGAACCCGGGTCGTAGGCTTGGAAGGCCCAAGTCCTAACCAGACTAGACTACAGCCGCAATGCGGCGTCCGGGATTTGAACCCGGGTCACTGGCGTGGCAGGCCAGAGTCTTAACCAGACTGGACTAACGCCGCATATCCTACTTTCAGGCCCATTATATATAAACCTTTGGGTAGCTGAATAACCTGTGACATTCAAAGTCTATTTTCAGTATTTTTCTATTATTTTCCATCCTTTAATGCTTTGTTATATCTCGCCAGAAGACAGAGATGCCTTCTGAAAATGGATAAACACTGAAATCAAACCATTAACTGGGCATATGGATATCTTGAGCCTCAAAATGCTGAATTTCCCGCATTTCCATTGCCCAACGCAATTTTTTTTCGTAAATGGTCCCCGTAAGTTCAGGAAATCTTTCCCAGATGTTTTGTCCGATAAGACCCTCAACTTCAACACCAAAATATTCTCTGGCACGTTTATTTATGTAAATAATGTACCACTGGTGATTTAAAGCCATAAAACCATCCTTAATGCTATCTAAAATTTCTTTTATCTGAATTTTACTTCGAGCAAGTTCATCCTCAGCCTTTTTGCGTTCAGTGTCATCAAAAACATAACCTTTAATCTGTATAAGCTCAGTGGAACCATTAAAAATTCCCACTACATTGGCAATAACATGAATTCTCATACCGTCAGACCTCCGCTGCCAGCTTTGAAAACCCTGAATCTTACGCTCCTTTTTTAAACGAGTAACTATATACGGCCAATCAAAGGGGTTGGACTCTGAAATATTCCATTTAAGAGCTTTTTCACGCCTATCAAAGCCATATATTTCCATAAACGCAGGGTTACATTCAAGAATTTTTCCTTCAATGGTTGCAATGAAGTCACCGGTCAAATCATCCTCAAACCACTGCCTGTATTTCTCTTCACTTTTAAATAGAGAATCCCAATAGGAGATTTATTAAATATTTCATTTTTAAAGTTATTATCATTCCTTTTTAATTTAATTACCTCCATTTACTGTTTATTTAAGCTTCCACTTTATTTAAAATTAAATTATTCCCGGAATTATTCCCATCATTTTTAAGCCCACGTAGATAAGTATAATTGTAAAAATATAATTCAATTGTTTTGAAGGAAGATTATGGGATATTTTAACTCCTAACTGGGCTATTGGAATACTTGTACAGGCTAAAATTGCAAACTGAAGTAAATTAACGTATCCTAATGAGTAAGGAGGTAATCCATAGACTCCTATGCCATTAAAAACATAAGAAATGATACCTCCAGTTGAAGTAAACACTATCACTGCAGTAGATGTTCCAATGGATTTATGTATACCATATTTCATGAGAATAACCATAAAAGGCACGATTATAAAACCTCCACCAACCCCAAGAAGTCCAGACATTAACCCAACAAAAAGGCCTCCTGCAATATAATAAAGGGTACTGGTTTTTGGTTTTCCATTGACCTTACTTTTTATAGATATTATCATCCAAACTGCAGCTATTAATGCAGCAGCACCAAAAACAAATGTTAAAACATCTCCGGGAACATTAGAAGCAATAGTGCCTCCCATAATCCCTCCCATAATCCCTGTAACGGCTAAGTACGCTGCTGGTTTGAGCAAAACCGCATTTTTTCTGTAGTGACCATAAGCACTGCTTAATGCAGTTGGAAGTATTACCGCAAGGCTTGTGCCTAAAGAAACTCTTATGGCAATTGTGGGGTCAATTCCCATGGAAGTTAAGAGCCAGTATTGAATGGGAACCATAATAAATCCGCCGCCAATTCCTAAAAGGCCGGAAGCGAATCCTATTCCTGCACCGGTGATTAAAAGAACTATTAAGTAAAAAAGATTAGCTTCCATGACAAAAAAACACCCTGCATGGTAATATCAGATAGTAATGTATTAGATTCTTTAGATTATATTTCCATCCTGCATTTTAATTACTTCTTCTGCGTATTCTGCAGCCAACGGGTTATGGGTCACAGCTACAATGGTTAATCCCTCTTTTTTGTTGAGATTTCTGAGTAATTCCATTATTAGTTTTGTATTTTCAGTATCAAGCTCTCCTGTAGGTTCATCAGCAAGTAAAAGAGCAGGGTCATTTGCAAGAGCACGTGCGATTGCAACTCTTTGCTGTTCTCCTCCAGAAAGTTGTCTTTGAAACCTCTTATACTTATCCTGTAATCCTACTTTGTCCAGGAGCATTTTAGCCTTCTTTGCATCGGGAGAAATCATGGGAAGCATCACATTTTCAAGGGCTGTAAGCTGAGGCATTAAGTTGAATCTCTGAAATATAAATCCAATATCAGAGCGTCTTTGTTTTGCCTGCTCTTTTCCAGAATAATCTTTGATATTTTTTCCATTAATTAAAACCGTTCCATCTGTGGGCATATCTAAAATTCCTGCTAGATGAAGCAGTGTAGATTTACCTGAACCTGAAGGGCCCATTATGGCTATAAATGATCCTCTTTTTATAGTTAAATTAACACCGCGCAGTGCATTTACCTCTTCTGACCCCATTTTGTAAGTTTTCCACACATCGTTAAATTCAAGCACTGTATTAATCATATCTTAACGCCTCCACAACATTTAATCTGGACGCTCTCCATGCAGGGTACAGGCCTGCTAAAACGCTTAAAATTGTGGCACCACCAATTACTCCTGTAATTAACCATAAAGGAAGCATTTGAACAATGGTGATACCGTCCATACCCAATTCCTGAGCAAATAATATGATTCCAGTTTGTATTAAAATGGCAGCCACAATCACACCCACTATTGATGCTATAAATCCTAAAAGACCAGCTTCTGTAAGTATGCTCCCTAATATTTCTCTGTTTGTAAATCCTATTGCTTTTAGCACTCCAATTTCTTTTGTTCTTTCTGATACATTAACCAGCATGATGTTAATAATACTTATAACTCCAACAAGAAGCGCTATGCTTGCAATTAGTCCCACAAAGAGCATTATTCCACTCATCATGTCATCAATCTGTTTGGTGTAATCTGATTTTGTAAATACAGCTGTTCCCTTCACCTGTGATTCTATCTCTTTTTTTACAGTTTCAGGGTCTTCTTTAGTATTTGCGGTGATACTTGACACTTTATTATCATTCAATGGGAGTGCTTTACCAATATCTAAAAACACAAGGCCCATTCCAAGTCCGCCTTCGTGAGTTATGCCTGTTACAGCAAATTTCTGGTCTTTAATGGTTATATTACTCCCTATTTTGTATCCAAAAGCATCTGTCAGGGATTTACTAATGACGGTACCAGGTGTTCCATTAATTTTTATCTGATTCCAGTCACTCATTCCAACTACAATCACAGGCATACGATTTATATCTGTTGTAAACTGCGTTTCCTCTTTAATGTCATAAAGCTGGTTCATATTCTTTATTTGAGCCACTGTCTGGTTATTTAAGTATGAATCGCCTGTGGGTCCCATGAATGCTGCTGCAGAGCTGTTCATTATGGATACATCGCCCATTATTGATTCAGTTTGTTCCTTCATATAAGAAGTCATTCCTGAGCCAAGACCCATAAGAACTACTAAAGCTGTCACCCCAATTACAATCCCTAACATTGTTAGAGCACTTCTAAGCTTTCTTCTTTTAAGATTTTTAAATGATAGTTTGTAAATACTCATTTCACGCCCCCGAACATATAATAAATTCAAATAGTTTCTTATTATATAAATATTTGCATTATTTAGTTAATTAATACGATCAATTATTTGATTTCTATTTTTTCAAGATCAAAAACTTCTTCAATAAATCTTCTTTTTAATGCCCGGGTTATTTTATAAGCAAGAATAAGAGAAGGATTATATCGGCCCTGTTCCAGAGATATAATTGTCTGTCTGGTTACATTTACAGATTCTGCTAACTCCTCTTGAGTCATTTTTAGTTCTTTTCTATATTCCTTAATTTTAGTTTTCATAAGATCAGTGGGGTTTAATTTTCCATTAATTCTCTTTTTCAAGCTTATAGTTTGTTATGGATTTTATTATCACTCCCACAACTAAAGCAGCTATAATAAATGGATTTACATAAATTTCCTGCTTTAGTGCATTGTACATAAGTTCAATGAAAACTCCAACTACAAGAACAAGCATCATTCCCCACGCAGCATTTCTTTCGGCAATTGCTTCGTGTATTCGTTCTCTTTCATCTTTTTCAAGTTTCCACATTATATCCACTAAATCTACAAGTAAAAAAGCCATCCCGACCCCAGTAATGATTAATCGAGTTTCTGTGGATAAATTAGGGATTAGCTGAAGTATAATTAACAGTAAAAACATCCCTGCTAAATAAACGGCACCTTGCCATGTTTTTATGTTCACTCCCCACCCTCCATATTTTCTTCTTCCAAACCATTCTGGTTTTGCAATTATCATTCAATTCCTCCATGTAAAAAATATATTACATTTTATATAAATGTTTGGATTTTGTAAAAAATAGTTTACATTTTAAAGTTTTCACATTTAATTCCTTATATTAAAAATACTAATTTAGGAGTACAACAGAAAGATTAAAATAAAAGTAGCAAATTTATCAATTATAGAAGGATTGGCTAAAAATGAATCGTGCGTGGGGATATATCAGTGCATTAACAGTAGCTCTTCTTTTTGGTGTCTGGTTTTCGCTGGATAAGACTTTGCTTGGGTATCTACATCCTTTCACCCTTGCATCATTGACCTATCTTATTGCGTCAGCATTTCTATTTATAATAAACTTTTCTCCCCTTAGAGAGATAATACTGGACTTCATAAACCAAAAAAGTGAGGTAGAAAATTATATTACACGAAGAGAGTATTTAATATTGTTTTTAACCGCAGTTTTTGGCTCATTAATTGCTCCTGCGTTATATTTAAATGGTTTATTTATAATTACTGCAGTAAATGCTGCTTTTCTGGCTAATGCAGGAATAATATTTATTGTCATTTTAGGTGTACTTTTCCTGAAAGAAAAGGTTTGGAAGAAGGATTTTATTGGATTTGCTTTTTTATTAATAGGCGCTGTCTTTTTAAGCACAAATAACCTTCAAAACCTGTATTTTAACCAGACTTTGTTTGGAAGCATTCTTGTTATCTCAGCATCCTTTTTCTGGAGCATGGACACAATTTTAAGCAAATTTTTAAGTTTTAAAAGAAATATAATATTTATAACAGCTTTAAAGACATTAATCGGCGGCTCTATTCTGTTTATAGTTTCATTAATCATGGGATTGAGCTTTACTTTACCTTCAGATAAAGTACCTCTTTTACTTTTCATAGGACTTGTTTGTCTAAGCTTTTCACTGCCTTTAATTTATTTTGCAATCCGATTTATTGGGTCGACCCGTACAGGGTCAATATTTTCCCTTAGTTCATTATTTGGGGCTATAACTGCGTTTTGGGTGCTGGGTGAGCCTTTAACGGTCTTACAACTATTTTTTGGTATTTTAATGATAGCAGGAGTTTATATTTTGTATAGGGGTGATGTCGGTTCAAAATAACATATTAAAATAATATATTAAAGCTTTTAAATATATTTCAATTACTGGTTGTTTAATTGAGTTATTAATAAATTATGACCTGGCAGTGATTGAAATTCACGCTCCAGAGCATGTTCTGGAGTTTTCAAAGATGGGAAACCCGGAAATAGGGCCTGCATATACTCTTAAAGGAAATTTTAAAAATCCCTGTAACATTATGACCATAGGTAAGACTTATCATTATCTTTCATTTTCATTCAGGACACTTCCACTTCCAGGAGACAGCGGATCGCCTGTAATTCAAAATGGAAAGGTAGTGGGGATATTATCATCAGTATTTCATACCAATGCTAATGGAATTGCAGTATCTCTCAAACAATTCATTGATAATCAGATTAAATAATTTAGTTTGATAATATGTGCACGACGGCTGTTCCGCCGGTTCCTCCGATATTATGAGTCATGCCTATTTCAGCACCTTCAACCTGTCTTTTACCTGCTTCTCCTCTTAGCTGCCACACGATTTCAGCTGCCTGGGCAATTCCAGTAGCTCCTAATGGATGTCCTCTGGATTTAAGTCCTCCAGATGGATTTACCGGTATTTTACCGTCTAACCTTGTCATACCTTCTTCAATGGCTGTTCCGCCTTTTCCTTTTTCCACAAATCCAAGGTCTTCTATAGCCAGTAATCCATTAATAGAGAAACAATCGTGAACTTCTACTGCATCGATATCTTTTGGTTCAAGGCCTGTCATTTTGTACGCATTTCTTACTGCATGTACTGTAGCATCAATTGTGGTCAAATCTTTTCTATCATGTAATGCAATACTTCCAGAAGCCTGTGTTGAAGCTTTAACATATATTGGTGTGTCTGTGTATTTCTTAGCGTCTTCTGCAGGGCATAAAATTACTGCTGCTGCACCATCACTTACTGGTGAACAGTCCAGAAGTCTAAGTGGATCTGCTACCACTGTAGAATTCAGTACAGTATCTACTGAAATTTCCATTGGAAACTGAGCAAGAGGATTTTTAGCACCGTTTTGATGATTTATAACTGAAACCATTGCTAACTGTTCTCTTGTTGTTCCATACTCGTACATGTGTCTTCTTGCCATCATGGCGTAAAGTGAAGGGAATGTAATACCCTGCTGTGCTTCCCATTCCTGATCTGAAGCTGTGGCAATAGCAGGAGTTGGATCTACAACATCAGTCATCTTTTCAACTCCTGCTGAAATTACTATGTCATGGTATCCTGATGCAACAGCCATTATACTGTTTCTAAGTGCCAATCCGCCAGATGCGCATGCTGCTTCAACACGAGCGCAGGGTATTGGTGTTAGTCCTGCATGATCTGCTATTAGGGACGCTATATGTTCCTGCTGTATAAAAAGACCTGCAGACATATTTCCAATGTACATTGCATCTAAATCTGCTCCTTCAATGTTTGCATCCTCAACAGCTTTTATTCCTGCAGTTGTTATTAAATCTCTAAATGATTCATCCCAGAGTTCTCCAAATTTTGTCTGTGAAACTCCAATAATTGCAACATCTCTCATTTAAATCCCTCTTAAGCCATTTTCAATTTGCCTTTAAATTTAGCATATGTGGCATAATCAACATAATTTTTGTTTGCTATAAGTTCTGTGACTGTTGGTGCGTGATCTCTTCTTTCTTCTACACGGTCATTAACAGTTATGCTGAATGCATCACTACCTGCACCTGATCCATAAGATACTGCAAGAATTTTATCTCCAGGTTTTGCTATATCAAGAATAGCTGCCAGTCCAAGTGGAGTTGCACCAGAATAAGTATTTCCTATAACTGGAGTTAAAAGTCCTGTTTTTAACTGTTTATTGTTAAACCCAAGTTTTTTTGCAGCTTTGAGGTAGAATTTACCGTTAGGCTGGTGAAAAACTGCATGATCATAATCTGATGCATCAGTTCCCATTTTTTCAAACATCCCTTTAGCTGCAGATAATACATGTTTGAAGTAGGCAGGTTCTCCTGTAAATCTCCCGCCGTGCCTTGGATACGGCCTTCCTTCTCTTCTGTAGAAATCTGGGGTATCTGATGTGAAACTGTATGTCCCTTCAAAGTCTGCAATGGTGTTATCCTTTCCAATTACGTAAGCAGCTCCTCCTGCTGATGCTGTGTATTCTAAGGCATCCCCTGGAGCACCCTGTGCTGTATCTGCACCAACAGCTAATCCATAATCAATAATTCCGGAATCTACAAGCCCCATACAAATCTGTATTCCTGCTGTTCCAGCTTTACATGCAAATTCTAAATCTGCTGATGTCATATGAGGTGCTGCACCAACTGCTTCTGCAACAATGGTTGCTGTAGGTTTTACAGCATAAGGATGTGATTCTGACCCAATATAAACTGCCCCGATCTTTTGAGAGTCTATCATTGATCTGGTGATTGCATATCTTGCTGCTTCTACTGAAATAGTTGCAGTGTCCTCATCTGGAGCTGGAACAGACTTTTCCTGTACAACGAGTCCTCTTGAAATAGCATCTGGATCGTCTCCCCATACTCTGGCTATTTCTTCAACTTTTATTCTATATGAAGGTATATAAACCCCATATCCTACTATTCCTGCCATTTGTTATCACTACCTGAAATAAACAATTGATTTTTAATATTTTGTGATATATTTAATATTCTGTGACATAAATTCTTAATATCTAACCAGATTTGTCTTGATTTTATCTTAATTTTAACTAAATTTTAATTTTATACCTAATTTTATATCTGATCCCAACTGTATATTTGTAAAAAAATTAATAACAAAAATTTAATAAACAAGAATTCTCTTAAGATACGAGTATATAAACTTTGTCGTTATTTACTTCAAAATTTTTTTGACTTCCTTTTGATAGCTATAAATCTCATTCTAACCTCCTAAGACATTTTACGCTTAATATTTCTCCATAACTTTCCCTGTAGAAAAATTCATTTTTTAGTTCATGATAAAAGGCCGTGCACATCCACAAAACTTCTTTTTTTAGAAGAGCATGTTCCTCAGGATTTATACCGAAAAAAATACATACAATAAAGAAAGATAAAGTACTGGTGGTTAAATTGATGGAAAAATACCTGGGTTTTTTTGATAACCTTGCAGAGATCATGATCTCCCCTGAGAATACATTTAAAAAAATACTGGATGGAAATGAGGCACTGAAGGGTATATATATTTTTATTTTCTTTACAGCGTTTCTTGGAATAATGCTCGGTGCAATGATTGCGGGAGCCATTAAAATGCCCTTCCTGCCGATATTGATGGCTATAATTGCCATAATAATTGGACTGATAAAGATCCTGATCTGGGCTGGAATTAGCCATATGGTGGCTAAATTTGCTTTCAAAGGAGAAGGAAGCTTTTCGAATCTATTTGGTTTATTTGGATTTACTTCTGTTTCCTATATCTTATGGATCTTTGGAATCATGACCATCATGCTGGCAACTACCATATTTTCATCGGCATTACTTTTTGTGGTTATGCTGTTTTGGATGCTGATAATTGCCGTTGCCGCTGTAAATGCAGAACATAAAATAGGCATTGGGAAGTCATTTCTTTCATGCTTTGGAGTTCCTTCACTGGTAATAATAGCCATACTCTTGATATTGGGGGTTTAGCAATGGAAAGCAAAAGATTTTGGGGAATTGTTGTAATTGTGATACTGGTGGTGGCTTTTTGCACGGCTGTTTACATAACTGCATTTGGTTATCCGGGAGTAGCAGGAGAACAGGAAAGAGTAAAAGAATTGACCAGAGAGTATGAACTTCTTGATTCACAGTTATCAGGAGTAAATTATGTTAATCTTAATTTCACTTCAAATTCAGGAGGTTATAGCGTTTCATTCCAAAATAAAAGCGACTCACTATATGATATTACCATACGCCAGGATAAAAACTCAACACCAGCCTCTCTAACCTACAATAAAGTCGGGGACGTGCTTTATGTCAATGCAAATATGGACAGTGGATCTGCAGATGTGATCCTGGGCAACAGATGCACCTATAACGGAACCTTCGACACCAAAGCCGGAGGAATCTCTATAATAATGGCCAATAACTCCAAAGTAGACACCTTCAGCACTAACATCAAATATGTCGGTGGAGGCATGGTACTCATTGGTGATACTGCCTTTAACCAGATCAACTTAAATGCGAACATAGGTGGATTCCTGATCCAGGGTGAAAGACCTAACATCAGGCAGAATGGAGCTATTTCTACCAGGGTTCAATTAGGTGGGGTTACCATACAAGTTCTACCCGACGATAAAACCGGGCTTAGAATAAACAACCTCTTTGATATTGGTGGGGTTAATTTTGAGCCTGCAAACTTTGAAATAATCAACAATACCACAAATTCCATGGATATACAGACAAAAGGCTTCGACAACAAAACAATTAAACTGCAGATAAACAACACCGTTGGGCTGGGCGGGGTTAACATAAACATGATGATGTTCTGGCCGCATGTATCCATGTTTCAATAGAAAAATAGAAGGGACTTAAACCTTCTCACTTTTTTTGCCGAGAACATCCGTCTCCTGCAAAAAGTACTGCATGGTCTCCTGTGATGTCTCTAAAACGAACTGCATGCATTTCTGTTTCTTCAGGAGTTCTTGCACCTCTCTGCCTACCATAGACGTAAGATTAATCCTGATAATTTAGACTATAATCTTTTTATAGTAAAAATAAAGTATTATATAAAGATAATTATGTTTTAATTTGGATATACAAAATTTTAGTTCCTTTTACAAACTCCATCCCATTTATAGTTTGAATGGCAATATTTAGATAATTATCTATTGCTAAAAGCTGTCCCTCTTTGGTTTCAGTGTCTTTTTGCACTACATGAACTTCTTTATTTTGAAATTGTTTGAGCTGTCTGTGAAGTGGAGTTTCTATCTTTTCTTCTGATCTGGCAGCTATTATTTTTCCTTTCATCATATCCTCCCTTAAAGCATTGTTCTGGAATATTTCTTATAATATATTATTTTTATCTTTTAAATAATAATGGAAATCTTTTAAAGATCTCAGTTTTCTCCAGTTTTCTCTGTTTCTATATTTAACAATTTTAAATAAGTATTCAGGTCACTTGTAGGGGATTTACAAGTACCTTCTAAGCAAATGTAAGCTGTAGCACGATTATGTTCCATTTTTTTTGTTTTAAGAGATGGAATAACCTTTATTAGTTCAGGAGTTTTTTCATTATCCTCCCGTAAAACAAGAGTTCTGTTAGGAATGAAATTTTGTCTAAGAACATCGATGAAATTATCTGTTTCATCTTCTCCTTTCTTTCCTGCAATTACTATCTCATATGATGGTCCTATTTTAAAATCAAGTGCACACAGAAACCCTGCAAAACCTGTCGGGATTTTTTGTATTGTCTCGGAAAATGCTCTCTCTAACTCCTCTGCTCTTTTTTTAAATTCTTCATTTTCAGTTAACTGGGCAAGTTTAAGCAGGTTAAGCATCATAATTGAATTACCAGAATGTACTGCACCATCATATATTTCTTTTTTTCTTATAAGTAATTCTTCACCATCGTCTGGAGTAAAATAAAAGCCTCCAGTTTCAAAATCCCAGAAATGATTCAGCAATGTTTTATTAAGTGATAATGCTGATTTAAGATAATTCACGTTAAATGAAGCCTCAAATAGTTCTAAAAGCCCGTAAATCATGAATGCATAATCATCAAGGTTCCCGGTGATTGCAGATTCTCCTTCCCTGAATCTGTGCACTAAACGCGTTTTTTTGCACATTTTGTTGATAATAAAATTTACAGATTCTTCTGCAGCTTTCAAGTATTTTTCTTCTTTAAATACCTGTGATCCCTTTGCAAGTGAAGCAATCATTAGTCCATTCCAGTCTGTGAGTACTTTATCATCTTTATGTGGATGAATTCGTTTTTTCCTATACTTAAACAATTTATTTCTGATTTTTTCTATTCTTTTTTCTAATTCTTCTTTTGAAATATCAAATATCTCAGCCATATCCTCAACTGAGTTTTCAAGATGCAGTATATTTGTCCCTGTTTTTTTACCTGCTGATTCTTCCTGAAAATTGCCTTCATCAGTCACGTTAAACACTTTAGATGCAAATTTACCATCTTCTTCTCCAAGTACATCCATTATTTCCTTTTTGGTCCAAACGTAAAATTTTCCTTCCACACCTTCACTATCAGCATCTTCTGCAGAATAAAAACCGCCCTCTGGAGATTTCATATCTCTTAGAACGTATTCAAATATCTCACAAGCAGTATTTTTGTATTTTTCTTCACCAGTTGCCTGGAAAGCTTCGATGAATGCCATTGAAATCATGGCCTGGTCATAAAGCATTTTTTCAAAGTGTGGAACCAGCCATTCCTGATCTACAGAGTATCGATGAAAACCAGAGCCTATATGGTCATAGATTCCTCCATTGCGCATTGAATCAAGAGTTTCAGTCACCATTTTTAAAGCTCTATCCTTTTTGGAACGTTTCCAGTAGCGCAGCAAAAATAAAAGATTGTGGGCAGTGGGAAATTTAGGTGATTTCCCAAATCCTCCATAAATCTCATCAAAATTCGTTGAAAGATTTTGATAGCAGCGATCAAGCACATCTCTATTCAGTTCATCTCCTGATGTATCAGAAATCTTCTTGAGGGCATCAAATAAGTGAAAAGCTGAAGCATAAATTTCTTCAGGCTTTGTATTCCATAGTTCTTTAACACTTAAAATAAGATCTTTAAGTCCCTGTCTCCCGTAACCGCTTTCTTTAGCAAAATATGTACCTGCAAAGAACGGCTTTTTATCAGGAGTCATGATAATTGTTAAAGGCCATCCACCACTTCCAGTCATCAGTTGACAGACGGTCATGTAAATATTATCCAGATCTGGCCTTTCTTCGCGGTCTACCTTTATTGAAACAAATGTATCATTCATTAAACGACCGATTTCTTCATCTTCAAAGGATTCATGGGCCATAACGTGACACCAGTGGCATGTTGAATATCCTATGGATAAAAATATTGGTTTATTTTCATTAGTTGCTTTTTTAAATGCTTCATCACTCCAGGGATACCAGTCAACTGGATTATGAACGTGCTGGATTAGATATGGACTTTTTTCATTAACAAGGTGGTTATAATTGTTTGAATCATTATTTTCAGTGCTCATATTTAATCTCCAGAATTAATTTTAGAAATTAAGTATTGAAATTCATTAAGTTTCAAGCTTAAACCTCCTAAACATTACAGTTTCAGGGGGGATCATAAATGGGATCATAAATAAATATAAATTGTATTAATTTATAAATATATACGTGGCAGTTTTAAAAAAACACTTTACATCTTATTATCTGCGATATCAAATAAAAAAGTGAAGTTAGGAGGAAATCACCTGGTTTATAAGAATATTGGCAAAATTGAAGAAGCTAAAAACATGGATTTATTTTCAACTTCTAAAACAGAGGAAAGAAACCAAAAATGGATAATAGTGGGATTTGATCCAGGATTAACTGTAGGAATAGCGATTTTAGATTTATCAGGAAATGTTATTTCTACAAAAAGCTTTAAAGAAATTTCAAAAGCAGAAATAATAAAACACATTATAAGTTATGGAAAAGCTGTTTTAATTGCAACAGATGTTTATCCCCCTCCAAAAATGGTTAAAAAACTTGCATCATCCCTTAATTCTAAAATATATTCCCCAAGCAAGATTTTTACCGTAAGTTCAAAGACAGAACTTGTTGACAGTTACTTAAATGAAATATCTTCTTTAAAATTCCCTGATAATGCCCATGAAAGAGATGCGCTTGCTGCAGCAATTAAAACATACAGACACTATCAGAAAAAACTGAATCAAATTGAAAGAAGAACAGAAAAACTGAGGCTATCTCCCTATGAGGTGGATGAGATAAAAAACATGGTAATTAGAGATCGTCCCATAACCAAAGCAATTGATGATATTATTAAACCTGCAGATCTTGAAACTCAAATTGTTGAAATTGAAAATAGCATGGATTCCATCGACGGGGAAAAGCTTAAAGGAACTGAAGCTATCAGGAAACTTAAACAAAAGATAAAGTCCCAGCAAAACCAGATTAAATATTTAAACCGTAAAAATAAGCGCCTGAAAAAAGAAGTGAATAAATACAAAGATAAAAATAAAGTCCTTGAAAGTAAAATTGAAAAACTTCATTATGAGTATTCTAAGGATATTTTAAGAAAAAAAGAAATAGCTTCAAAGTTATCAATTATAAAGGGTCTCCAGGAAAAATATAATCATGAAAGAAAGCTTAGAGAAGAGCTTGAAGAAAACATGCGTTCAATAAAAAGTATCAGAGTACAGGAGTTATCCAAAAAAGCAGTCCCTGTAAAAATCATTGGATCATTCACTAAAGAGGGAATAAAGGCTGCTTGTGACTACTGGAAAATTAAAAAAGGAGATGTGGTTCTTTTATCCAGTTCTGAAGGGGGCGGTTCCCATACAGCATCATTACTTATAAAAACAGAGATAAGTGCCGTAATAATCATAGATAAAATGTCCCACCCTGCAGAAGAAGAATTTGAAAGGAATAATGTTCCTGTGCTGGATGCAGATAAGATTAATCTGAAAATGATTGATGAGTTTGCTGTGATTGATAAAGGCATTTTAAAGGAAGAAATAGAAAATTGGAAAGTTAAAATCAGGGAAAAACGAAAAAAAGAAGAAGAAGAAAAGTTTCTTGAAGTTATAGATGAATACAGGGCTCAAAGAAGGAGGCATTAATAAACTTCTGATTTTTAAATTAAATTTATAAACTTTGAAATATAATTTTCAGTAATGACTATAAAAATTGCTGTTATAATAGGAACAAGGCCAGAAATTATTAAAATCGCCCCAGTAATTGATGAAATGGAAAAAAGGGATGTTGAATATGTCCTGATTCACACTGGACAGCACTACGATCACCAGATGTCAGATCAATTTTTTCTTGATTTGAACTTGAGAAAACCTGACCATAATATTGGTGTTGGTTCTGGATCACATGGGGAACAAACAGCCAACATGATTAAAGGTATAGAACAGGTTTTACTGGCTGAAAAACCAGATATAGTCCTTGTTCAGGGAGATACTAACGCAGTGCTTTCTGGAGCTCTTGTTTCAACTAAGCTCCATATTCCTGTAGGTCATGTAGAGGCGGGTTTAAGATCCTACGATAAAACAATGCCTGAAGAGATAAACAGAGAAGTTGCAGATGTCTGTTCTAAAATGTTCTTTGTACCAACAGAAGAATCAGCCATTAACTTACTTTTTGCGGGTATAAGCCCTAAAGACATATTTATAACTGGGAATACAATTGTAGATAGCTGCATACGAAACCTTGAAATTGCTCGGAAGAAATCTGAAATACCTTTTGATATAAATGAAGACGATACAATACTGACTCTTACCATTCACCGGGCAGAAAATGTTGATAACCCAGTGAGGCTTCAAAATATCGTTGATGCATTAATAGAACTTGATGATCTTACTATAATATTCCCTGCACACCCAAGAACAGTTAAAAATCTTAAAAAATACAATTTGCTTGAAATAATAGAAGATGCAGCTCATATTAAACTTATAAACCCTCTTGGTTATCTTGATTTCTTACTTTTACTTTCAAAATCCAGATTTATAATGACAGATTCTGGAGGAATACAGGAAGAAGCTATTACCTTAAATATTCCATGTGCAACTCTTAGATACAATACAGAACGTCCAGAAACAGTTACAGCTGGTGGAAACGTCCTTGTAGGTACAAAAAAGGATAAAATAGTGGATACAGTTAAAAATATTTTAAATAACACTGAAATTTACTCTAAAATGAGTAAAGCCAAAAATCCATATGGACAGGGAGATTCCTCTAAAAAAATTTTGAATGCTATTTTAAAGCTTTTTAAAGAGAATAAACTTAATATGATTTCACCTTCAGATATTATGAAAATAAGAAACCGCCAAATAGCTGAAATCTGTGAAAATATTACAGTTAATGAATTTGAAAAGAAAAATAAGGATTTAGAAATTAGAATGGTCTTTGAAAATGGAGAAGTACGGTTTCCATACAGTAATTTTAACTTAAAGGATAAGATGATACTTTTTGATAGTATTAAATAAATGAATCTTCCATTAAATAAGAGTAAAGCTAAATATCTATTATTTCTAAAGATATTATTGGAGTAAGTTATATGCAGGCTACTTTGTTTAACACAGAATCAAATAGTGAAGTAACTGGTGCTAAACCATTCTTAAAATGGGCTGGTGGAAAAACCCAATTATTACCGGAATTTGAAAAGAGATTGCCAGCTTTTATACCTAAAAATAGAAAGATTAAGAGTTATATTGAACCCTTTACTGGTGGAGGGGCAATGTTCTTTTTCTTGAAGAGAAATTTTAATGTGAAAACTTCCTTTTTGTTTGATATTAATCCTGAACTGATAGTTGGCTATAAAACAATACAAAATGACTCCAAAGAACTAATCGAGATACTGTGCCAGATGGAAAAAGAATATCTCAAAAAATCAGAAGATGATAGAAAAGAATTTTATTATAACATTCGAGATAGCTATAATCTACAGATGAATGATTTTGATTATCATAATTACAGCGGTGAATGGATAGAAAGAGCAAGTTATCTTATTTTTTTAAACAAAACATGTTTTAATGGCCTTTTCCGTCAAAATAAGAAAGGAGAATTTAATGTTCCCTTTGGAAAATATAAAAATCCTACCATATCTGATGCTAAAAATATTAAAGAAGTTAATATAGCTTTAAAAAATACAGAAATATTCTGTGCTGATTTCTCTGAATCAGAAAAATATATAGAAAAAGGTAGCATTGTTTATTTAGATCCGCCTTATCGTCCTTTAAGCAAAACTTCCAGTTTTACAAGTTATGCTAAAGATGGCTTTGTTGATGAAGACCAGATTAGATTAGCTAAATTTTTTAAGGAAATGGATCAGCGCGGTGCATATTTAATGTTAAGTAATTCTGATCCCAAAAATGAGGGTCCTGATGATGAATTTTTCGATGAGCTTTATACTAATTATAATATTGAAAGAGTTCCTGCAAAAAGACATATAAACTGTGATGCTTCGGGAAGAGGGGAAATAAACGAGATAATAGTCAGAAATTATAATAATAGCTTTGGGATACAGGGAAAGAACTGAAAACTGTGTCCTATTTCTCACTAAAAAAATAGACTGTACCGGGTTGGTTAATTGAAAATACTTATTCTGGAATATGCATCAGCTTCAGGCATACATGATCCTTCTATATGTGCAGAAGGATATGCAATGCTTGAAGGACTTATAGACGACTTTAAATCTAAAAATGCTGATTATCTCCTATCTGAGAATTCTCATTTTGAAGGTAAATACTGCAACCCTGTTTGGATTAAAGGGGATTTAATGAACTGGCTAAATGAGAATATCGAATCGTACGATGCATGTCTTTTAATAGCTCCAGAAGAAGATTTTATTTTATATAAAATAACTGAACTGATTGAGAAAAAAAATGTGGAAGTAATTGGTTCCAGTTTGGAAGCAGTAAAGGTGTGTTCAGATAAATACCTCATGTATGAAGCTTTAAAAAAGCGTGTAAAAATCATAGAAACAGAAAAAGTATTTTTTGATGAATTAGATTATTACACGTCCTCCTTTAATAATGCTAAAAAGATTGTTAAACCAGCAGATGGAGTTTCCTGTTCTGGAATTAGCATTGTAAAGTCATTAGAAGAGGTAAAGAAAGCAGCGGGTTCAATGCAAACAAATCTCCCTTATTTTATACTGCAGGATTTTGTAGAAGGGGTCTCTACCAGTGTCAGCCTGCTTAGTAATGGAGAGGAAGCAATTCCATTAAGCTTAAATTTACAGAATATAGAATTTGGAGATAATTGTGTAAATTACGGTGGTGGAGAAGTTCCATTTGAACATGAAATGTCTTTTGAAGCAAAGAGGCTTGCAAAACATGCAGTTGAATCAATAAAGGGTCTTAAAGGCTACGTAGGAGTTGATGTTATTTTAGGAGATGCTGTTTACATCGTTGAAATAAACTCCAGAATTACAACGCCTTACGTGGCCTTAAAAGATGTTGTTAATTTCAATCTTGGTGAAGCAATACTTGACTCTGTTTATGGTATTTTTCCTTCAAAAATTAATTTAAATGGAAAAATATCCTTTTATAAGGAACATAATCATCTTAAGATAATCAAAGAGTAATGTGATTTTATGAAAATAGCTGGATTTGACATAGGTGGTGCAAATACAGACCTTGCACTGGTTCAATTTGATGAAACAGGAGATATTTCAATTGTAAAAACAGATTTTCTATATTTTCCAATGTGGCTTAAAAAAGATGAACTTGGAAAAGCTCTCCTAAAATTGGTTAAAGATGAAATAAACGACATCGATGCTGTGGGGATATGTATGACTGCAGAACTTGTAGATGCATATAAAACCAAAGAAGAAGGAGTAATAGATATTTCCCGGAAATGTAAAAAGGCATTCAACGTTCCTGTAGGTTTTATAGGTCTTGAAGGTGTTTTAAAATTTGATGATTTAATCAAATACCCCGGTCAGGCTGCAGCTGCAAACTGGGTTGCTACATCAAAAATAGCTGCTAAAATAGCTCCAGAGTGCGTAATGATCGATACTGGAAGCACAACAACCGATATCATTCCAATTAGAAATGGATCAGAATGTGCTAAAGGTAGATCTGACCTTGAAAGATTAAAAACAGGAGAATTGGTTTACAGCGGAACTTTAAGGACTAACGTTGCTGCATTGGTGGATAAAGTACCTTTAGGTGAGGAATTTGTAAGAGTATCTTCTGAACTTTTTGCAATTACTGCAGACATTCAAATGGTACTTGGAAACATAGAAGAGAAGGATTATTCCTGTGATACACCGGATGGTGCAGGAAAAACAAAATTAGACTGTATGAGACGAATTTCAAGGGTGATCTGCGGTGATCTCAACATGCTAAGCAAATCAGACATAGAACAGATTGCAACCTATATTTACGAAAAACATGTTGAAAATGTGGCTGAGGCTCTTCTTGAAGTCTCAAATAGAGAGAATCTTGATCTGGTCATAACAACAGGACTTGGAATGGACATTATTGGGGCTAAAGCTGCAGAATCCGCTGGTCTTAAATGGAAAGGGATGGATGATATTCTTAAAAAGGACGAATGTGTTGTTGCGCCGGCTGTTGGCACTGCCATGATGATGGGAGAATTTTTAAGTAAAAATAAGATAAAATAAATCTGGAGTGATACAATGAAATCCTATATTATAATAATACTGTTACTTATAATAGCAGGGGCAGGATTATTATTTCTATATAATTCGGCCGATCATTCGATTATAGGTTCTAACAACAATGGATTTGTAACAAAAGATGTTTATTCCCATTATGGTTCTAATGGAACTAAAATTGCGGTTATTACAGGTATGCACCCTCGCGAAAAACTATCTAAAACTATTGTGCCGCATGCTGTAAAATTCTACGCATTAACACATAACGTGGAGATTGTAAATTACCATGTAACTGTCACTAAAAATCCTGAAGACTTTACTGAAAGTCGTAATAATGGTGAAGGTCTTGTTGCCCAATATATCATTCCAGATATTAAAAAATCAGATTATGGACTTGTTATAATCTGCCACGACCATGAAGAAGGCTATGGTGATGGATATTATATTGCAACACCAACTATGGATTCTAAATCTGTTGCACTTGCTGAAGAAGTTCACTCTATCCTCCCCTCATTTAACTACTATAAAAGAAATACCGAAAAAAAGCCACAGAGTTCATCCATTACCAGAGTTAACAACCCTATAGCAGAATCTGGAACTCCTGTGTTTGTATATGAGATTCCAGAATGGCATGGGAGTATTGAAGCGTTTTTAAATTCTTACAGGTTGATTGATTCCTCATTTAAGGTGATGCTTTAATCTCTTTTACTGGTAATTAAGGTTAAAAAGTGATTTAATACCATACCTCTTTAATTCCCAGGAAGTAGGCAATGATATTGGCTGAAAGGTGCAAAATAAAACTGATTATAAGTATCAAAATGACCATATAAACTGGTAGTACCACAACAATGGAAGCAAATATTAATGCAACAACAACAAAATCAAGTTGATCTAAAAAAGGCGTTGCCTGACCTCTTTTGATTTTCATTCTTCTTTTTACAAAACTTCCACACGCATCCCCTATTAAAGCACCCCCTCCAAGAAAAAACCCAAGTAATATACCTTGAATAACATTTCCAGATAATATTCCCTGTAATAACCCAATTAACGTCCCAATTCCTGTGCCCATGAGTGTTCCACGCCATGTAACACCGTCTCCAAATATTCTACGCCCATCTGTGAATTTTCGACCAGAATCTAATGGTTTACCTCCGCCGAATGCCAATGCGGTAGCGTTTGCAAGATATGCCGGCAACATAAAGTATATTACATATGCGGACATATTTAGAACAATGATAACAGTTGTATCCATAGTTTTCCTCCTGATAAAAAAAGATAATATTAGTGTTATCTATTGAACTAATAAATAGCTTTATGGTGAAATGATGGTTATAAAGAAAACCAAAAGTCTTTGTCCGGGGTGCTTATCAGTTATCGATGCTGAAGTTTACAAGGATAAAGAAAAAATAATGATAAAAAAAGAGTGCAAAGAGCACGGTAATTTTGATAGTACTTACTGGGGAAGTGATGAACTCTACAAAAAAGCCTCTAAAAGTGATTTTAAAGGTGAAGGAATTGAAAATCCCCATACAGATTCCCAGGATGATTGTCCACTAAATTGCGGTTTATGCTTTGAACATGAAAGTCAGACTATTTTGGGACTTATTGATGTAACAAACAGGTGTAACTTAAAGTGTCCTGTTTGTTTTGCTAATGCAGCAGTTTCCAGATATTTATATGAACCTTCTTATGAAGAGATAAGGGAGATGCTAAGGAATTTAAGAGGTAATGAACCTGTTCCTGCGCCTGCAATTCAATATGCTGGTGGAGAACCAACAGTAAGGAAAGATATAGTTGATCTGATAAAACTTGCAAAAGAGGAAGGATTTAAACATACGCAGATTGCTACAAATGGATTAAGACTTGCAAGAAACCCTGAATTAGCTAAAGATTTAAAGGAAGCAGAATTAAATACTGTTTATCTTCAATTTGATGGAGTTACAGAAGAACCTTACCTTAAAATAAGAAATAAAGACTTACTTGCAACCAAGTTAAAAGCCATTGAAAACTGTCGAAAAGTAGATTTAGGCATAGTTTTAGTTCCTACAATTGTTAAGGGAATAAATGATCATCAAATCGGGGATATAATTAGATTTGCAGCTGAAAATATTGATATAATACGTGGCGTGAACTTCCAGCCTGTTTCATTTGCAGGAAGAACTCCTTCAGATGAAGTAGAGAAGCAGCGCATAACAATTCCAGATTTTGAAAAGCTTGTGGAAAAACAGACCAGCTCTAAAATTAAAGTTGAGGATTTCCACCCAGCAACATCGGTTTTCCCGATTTCAGAATTTATAGAAGCTATCGAAGGTGAAAATCAGATTGCCTTTACCTGTCACTCTCACTGTGGTGCAGCTACCTATGTCTTTGTTGAAGATGGAGAAATTATTCCAATCACCCGTTTTATTGATGTTGATAGATTTTTCAAGCTCCTCAAAAAAAGTGCAGAAAATATAAAAGAAGGAGGGTTAACTGGAAAAGCAAAAACCATTGCAAGAGCCACTGTTGAGATTCCAAGAACAATAGATCCATCGAAAGCTCCAAATTCAATTGATATAAAAAATATCCTGACTTCTGTCTTCAAAGAAAGATCCTATTCTGCACTTGGAAATTTCCATCATAATACACTGCTTATAGCATGCATGCACTTCATGGATCCATGGAATTTTGATCATGATCGGGTTAAAAGATGTGTAATTCACTATGCAGTTCCTGATGGAAGAATAATACCTTTCTGTTCTATGAATGCTCTTTATAGAGAAGAAATAGAAAAGAAATTTGCAGTTCCGTTTAAAAAGAATGAAATTATTCAAAGAAGCGCTGATGCACCATCCGATAAAACTTAATTGGTTTTTAAAATGATCATCAAAACTCCGTCAAGACTTCACATCACTCTAATTGATCTTAATGGAGCCCTTGGTAGAATAGATGGTAGTGTGGGATTAACTATTGAAAACCCCGGACTTACTCTCCAGGCAGAACCTCAAAATAAGGGTATTGAAATAATATTTAAAAACCACGACCGCGGCGAAAAATTAATGGTGAATTACAGAGAAAAGATTGAAAATGCAGCGGCAAAAATGCTGAAATTCTTGAATATCACTTCAGGATTTAAATTTATTGTAAAAGAAACTTATCCTGCTCATTCTGGACTTGGGTCAGGTACTCAAATCTCTCTTGCAGTTGGAAAAGCTGTATTAAACCTTAATAATATGGATATGACTGCCCCAGAAATAGCTAAAATTGTAGGACGGGGTGGAACTTCAGGTATTGGAGTTGGAACATTTGATTACGGGGGTTTTATAATAGATGGAGGGCATAGTATAACTGAAAAACCTGATTTTTTACCCTCATCCGCATCAAAAGCTTCTCCGCCACCAATAATTGCAAGATATGATTTTCCCGAAGATTGGGATATAATACTTGCAATACCAGATATTTCTGCTGGAGCATCTGGACCAGAAGAAGTGAACATATTCCATAAATACTGCCCAATTCCTTTAGGAGATGTACAGAAATTATCCCATATCCTGCTTATGAAAATGATGCCCTCAGTAGTTGAAGCAGATATAGACTCATTTGGGGATTCTGTTAACCAGATCCAGACTACTGGATTTAAAAAAGTTGAGCTGGAGCTTCAGCATCCTTTAATCAGTACTTTAATTGAAAATATGAGATCTGCTGGAGCTGCAGGAGCTGGAATGAGTTCATTTGGACCTGCAGTATATGCAGTTACTGATACCGGTTCTGGAGAAATATATAGAACTGCTCAAAATACTATGAAAGATGTGGGTGGAGAGCTGATCATTACAAAAGCACAGAACAGGGGCGCTATTTTAAATAAATTATTAAATTGATTAACATGATGGAAAAAATACATGGAAAGGTATGGAAATTTGGAGATAATATTGATACTGATGTTATAATTCCTGGAAGATATCTAAGGACATTCAGTCTGGATGATCTTGCTGCACATGTAATGGAAGGAGTAGACCCTGATTTTGCAAAGAATGTTCAAAAAGGAGATATTGTGGTGGCCAGTGAAAATTTTGGCTGTGGCTCATCAAGAGAACAGGCTCCTGTGGCTTTAAAACATGCAGGAGTTTCTGCAATCATAGCAAAGTCATTTGCCAGAATATTTTATCGTAATGCAATAAATATAGGGTTACCAGTTATTATTGCTGAAATAAATGCCAGTAATGGGGATGTTTTAAAGATTGATCTGGAAGAGGGTACTATTTTGAACGAAACAACAGGTGAAAGCTTTAAAATAGAACCGTTTAAAAAATTCATGCTGGAAATCCTAAAAAACGGTGGACTGGTGAATCATTACCTTAAAAAGAGAGACAAATAGCTTTTTACTCCTTGATAAAATTACTTAATAATAAAAAACAAAAAATTAATTAAATCATGGATTTGAGGAAAAGAAATGAAATGTCCTGTTTGTGAATCTGAATCCTTTAAAGTTTTAAAATCCAAAGGAAAACGTTTAAAAGAATTTCTTCTTGAGTGCAATGAATGCGGTAATGTTTATAGGGAAACAATAAGCAGAAAACCTGCAGATATTAGAATTATTATCAGCGAATTTGAAACTTCAAAAAAAGAATATGTAAAACTCTACCCTGATGAGGAATTACATGTAGATGATATTATAGATATTGATGGTAAAGATGTGGCAATAACTTCAATTGAAAATAAAAGGGGTGGAAGAGTATATAAAAGTCCAGTATCAGATATAGAAACAATCTGGGCTTCTTCCCTGGATATTCCAGCAAGAGTGGGGATTTCTGTGGACTTTAAAGGCAAAATAATTTCTAAAAAGGTGGATGTGGATAGAGACTTTGAATTCCATGTTGGAGATGTAATTAAACTTGGAAACCTTATTTTCAGAGTAAATTCCATTAAAACTCTGGAGAGAAAACTTAGAAGAGGCTTTGCAAAGGCAGATGTAACAAAAAGAGTTTATGGAAAACCTCTGGATAACCATGAGAGGTATAAATACGATTTAAGTTCGAATGTGGTAGGATGATTAATGAAAGAAAAGAAATGGTTAGAAGACTTTCAGAAATGGGTTATATAAAAACAGAAGAAGTTAGAAAGGCCATGGAAGCAGTGCCAAGAGAAGAATTTATACCTGCATCAAACAGGCCTTATGCATACGTTGATCAACCATTACCTATTGGTGAAGGGCAGACCATATCAGCACCCCATATGGTTGCAATGATCTGTGAAATACTTGAATTTGAAGAAGGTATGAAAGTAATGGAGATAGGTGCAGGGTTTGGATACAATGCAGCTGTTGTTGCACAATTAATTGGTAAAAAAGGCCATTTATACAGTATAGAACGCATCGATTCACTTGCAGAAACTGCAAAAGACAATCTTAAAAGAACAGGTCTTGGAGACAATGTTACAGTAATTATTGGTGATGGAACGAAAGGATACAAAGAAGAAGCGCCATATGACAGAATTTATGGAACAGCAAGTGCTCCTCAAGTGCCAGAACCATTGAAGAAACAGCTGAAAATTGGGGGAGTCATGTTAATTCCTGTAGGGGAGCAATATTATTTCCAGAACCTTGTTTACATTAAAAGAAAATCAGAAGACGACTATGAGCGAAAAAGCATGGGTGGAGTTGCCTTTGTTCCTATGGTAGGCGAACACGGCTGGCCTGAAAATTAAGGGTTTAAGGTAATATGAAAGTTTACATTGAAACATTCGGCTGTACGTTCAATCAGGGCGATTCACAGATAATGGCAGGGCTTTTAAAGGAAAAAAATGCTGAAATAGTGGAAAACCCCGGAGATGCAGATGTATTAATAGTTAATACCTGCTATGTTAAACATCCAACTGAACAGAAGGTTCTAAACAGGATCCATGGAGTTCAAAGAGATTATCCTGATAAAAAATTAATTATTTCTGGATGCATGGTGGAGATTGACCCAGAAAAACTCCATAAAGCTGCACCATCTGCAGGATGGATCGGACCACGTCAAATTAAATCAACGCTTGATGTTGTAAAATCATGTCTTGATGGTGAAAGTGCAAGGATTATTGGGCATGGAACTGATATTAAAGCAGGTCTTCCAAAGATGCGTTTTAATCCAAAAGTACATATCTCTGCAATATGCGAAGGATGTGCAGGTAAGTGCACCTACTGCTGCACCAGATTTGCAAGGGGGAAGCTGCAGAGTTATCCGGTAAATATCATAAAAAAAGAAGTAGAAGAAGCTTTAGGAGATGGATGTGTTGAAATTCAGCTTACAGCACAGGATACTGCTGCATATGGAAAAGATACGGGTGAAACACTATCTGATCTTATTAATGAAATTACAAGTATTCCTGGTGAATTCAAAGTTAGAATTGGAATGCTCCATCCAAAAAGTATAATTGGAAATTTAGAAGAATTAATTGAGGCATTTAAGCACGAAAATGTTTATAAATTTCTTCATATTCCTATTCAAAGTGGAAACAACTCTGTATTAAATGATATGAACCGGGGGCACACTGTCGCGCAATTTAAAGAGATAATATCAAAATTTAGAGAAGAACTACCTGAAATTTCAATTGCTACTGACGTAATTGTTGGCTATCCAACAGAAACAGATGAAGCATTTGAGGATACATTAAATCTAATTAGGGATATAAAGCCAGATTTTATCCATATTTCAAAATACAGACATAGACCAATGGCAATATCATCTTCAATGAAAGAAATTGACCATAATGACATGAAAAAGCGTTCTAAGGCGTTAAATGAATTGAAATCAAAAATACTTTATGAAAAAAATAAGGGTGAAATTGGAAAAATTCATGATGTTTTGATAACAGAAAAAGGCAGCAAAGGCGGTTATATTGGGAGGACAAACTCATACAAACATGTTGTTGTTAAAAATGGCCAAATTGGAAGTTTTATGAAAGTAAAGATAGATGATGTAACCAGTACTTATTTGAAAGGCGCATTGCTTGAAAATTAATTTTTTTTAATCGGGAATAGTATTAATGGTTAAATAATATTACTTCTTCTTTATGAATAATGATTGAGTGATAAATAATTAAATATCAAATCGTGATTCTATGACCTATGTAATCTGTGAAAAATGCGGAGGATATTACGAGCTTGAAAAAGGAGAATCACCAGAGGATTTTGATGCCTGTCAGTGTGGTGGAAACTTAAAATACTATGAATCTATTTGATTTTTCTTATTATAATCGAGGAGGGCTTTTGATTGCGTATGGAGCCTCTATTTGTTATTCACTTTCTTTCAGCTTTTTATTTTTCAAAAATTCTTTAATGGGAGAACGTATAGATTTATTTAATTCGGATGACAAAGAAGGTTTATATCTTAATTATTATCCTTTTATTTTCGCATTGTTCTATTATCATGATTATAGCAACTTTTCTTAGTCATGATTTACCCAAGAAATAATATTACTTTTCATATATTATATCTTTTTGGAATGGCTTAAAAAACAGCTAATTTAGAGAAAAATGTTTGTAAGAATTTAAAAATAATTATTTTATTTAAAAAAAGTGCCGTGGGCCGGACTTGAACCAGCGACATCCAGATCTTCAGTCTGGCGTTCTCCCAACTGAACTACCACGGCAAATGGGCCGGACGAGATTCGAACTCGTGATCACCTCCGTGTCAGGGAGGTATCATACCCCTAGACCACCGGCCCGGAGTGCGTCTACCTTGAATATGAGCGTATTCATATATAACCTTTTCCCTAATTCAGGGAATTTTTACCGGTAGTGAAATAAGTTTAATTACTCTGATTTTTCAAAGGACAGTGATCAATTATTTAAACTGTTTCTATCTAAGATTAACTGGGGTAAAAAGAAAATAATTGAATGGATTTTTCCAAGGAATTAAATGGTTTGTAAACAGTTTATCCTATTTTCTTAAATTCTATTTTAGGAGCACCGCAAATTGAACATATACAGTTTCTGCATAAGCAGCAGCTCTAAACAATCTTGCAACCTGGAAAAATCTTTCTTTTTCAACAAGAAATATATAAAATAAAGAAAGGAAAAAAATTAAGCTGTTTTAACAGCCATTTCCACGTCTTCAGCTTTAACAGTTTTTCTTCCAGCGTGTTTTGCAAGCTCTACAGCTTTTTTTGCAATTTCTTCGCCCTTTTCTTCTAATGATTTAGCTAAAGCTTCCTTTGCATCGTCACTGATTCTTTGTGCACCAGCATTTTTTATGATTCTTCCAACTGGAGCAATTGGTAATTCAGCCATAATTTCACCTCCTAACTTAACTTTACATCTATAATATTTAAACTTATCGTTTTTCATGGATTCATGGGCTATTATCAACCGCTTACAGTTATCAAAATCTTTGATTTTGATTACCCGAAAATCTATGATTTTCGATGGTTTCAGTAAATGTGCATATTTCATATGGAAAAAATTTTATGATGATGCAACAATGGAATACTTTGATCGCTGAACTTTTAGTATGTGTACTAACACATGGTTTAATATCATATCAAGGTAATTTTATCAGGCATTCAAAACAAAAATGATTAACCAAAACTTTTAATGCATTGAAATTTTATAAGAGATTGCATGTTTGATAAGTTGAACATTGACAACAGGGTAAACGAAATACTAAAAAAAGCAATGGATTATGAAATTTCCTTCAGGGAAGCTGAAATATTGATGAAAACACAGGGAAGGGAGTTTCAAGCACTAATTCTTGCTGCAGACTTTCTAAGAGAAAAAATAGTTGGAAATAAAATCACGTTCATCCAGAACTGGAACATTAATTTCACTAATATCTGCTCAAGTTCATGTGGTTTTTGTGCATTTAAAAAGAACAAAAATGATGAAGATGCATACTTTTTAGAGATTGATGAAATAGTTAGAAGAGCAAAAAATGCATATGATGATGGTGCAGTGGAAGTGTGTATTCAGGGAGGCCTTCATAAAGATATAGATGCCTATTTTTATGAGGATATTCTTTTAAGGGTTAAAGAAAAGGTTCCGGACATCCATATACACGCATTTTCGCCAATGGAGATATTTTACGGGGCATCAAAAGCAGAAATTACAGTAAAAGAGAACCTCAGGATGTTGAAGAAAGCAGGTCTTGGGTCAATGCCTGGAACTGCTGCAGAAATCTTAAATGACGATGTGAGAAAAATTATATGCCCTGAAAAACTTAGCACCTTAGAATGGATAGATGTAGTTGAAACAGCCCATAATGTTGGAGTTCCCACAACTTGCACGATGATGTATGGTCATGTTGAGAATTTAAGTCACAGGGTTGAACATCTTGAAATATTAAGAGATATTCAAAAGAAAACAGGTGGATTTACAGAATTTGTACCTCTTTCATTTATGCATAAAAATGCGCCTATTTTTAAACAGGGAATTTCAAGTGCTGGAACAACTGGAGCAGAGGATTTAAAAGTTTATGCAGTTTCAAGGTTAATGTTCAGGGACTTAATAAAAAATATACAGGTTTCATGGGTAAAATTAGGCTTTAAATTCGCTCAAATTTGTCTTATGGCAGGTACAAATGATCTGGGCGGGACATTAGGGAATGAAAACATATCCAGATCTGCAGGATCTGCACATGGAGTATACACACCCCCTGGCGAATTAAAAAAAGTAATAAAAGATATTGGAAGAGTTCCAGCTCTAAGAAATACTTTGTATGGTGAAATAAAGGAATTATAAAAACATTCTATTTTCAGGGTTTTAAAGCTACAATAATTGATTTTCTATATATTTAAGTTTTCATGTCCATAATTCGATCGCCAAAATCAACATTTTTCCATTTGATGCCCAGCATATCTGCCTGTTTTAAAAGAGTCTCAACTGATTCTTCATTTCCTTTTATAAGTACCAGATCTTCTCCTGCTTCTCTGTATTCTGCAAATGCAATGTTATTAAAGTAAATTTCCCTTTTAATTTCACTGGTAATGTTTTCAAGAAGTACTAAACCCACACTAGTCCGTGGATCTCCGTCTTTCAGGCACATGATCTCTGCTTTTACCTTTCTTTTTAGATTAAAAAGTCTATTTAAAAATAATTGCTCTTCTTCACCATCTTCAAGCTCTTTGCTCCGGATTAGATTAATAAAAGTATCTAATAACTCAGGGAGACTATTTTTACTTTCCATCATACCGCCTCATCTAAATTTAAGTTTATTCTATGCTTTTCCACTTCCAATCAAAGCTTCAAAACAAACTGTTATACAATTGATATACAACTTATTTAAAGATTTCATTTTTAATAAAAAATAATGAATTTAAACCATTAAATTTTAAAATAAATTTGTATTATTAACTATTTAGCAGTATACCATCTTATATAATGAATTTTTGCTTAAAAACAGAATTTATGTAATTTTAAATCCTGAAAATACCTCTTTAAAAAGAATAAAATATAAAACTTTTTAATTCATGTTATTTAAAAAAAATAAAAATTAGAAACTATTTTTATTCAATTTTAAAGTAGATTCAAAATTAAAATCATTAAATAGCATTAATAACTTTTTTAATACTCCAGGGCCCATTATTATCCTTAAAAATGTAAAAATTTAGATATTCTAAACTGGTAAAACTTTTCTATTGTATACTTCATTTATTACCTCTGCTAGTCCTACATATATGGCACTTGCACCGGTAAATATTCCTTCATAGCCTGCAATTATAATTATTGTAGAGTTACCTGTTAATTCTCCTGCAGTTAAGAGGAAAAACAATATAGTAAGGCTTAAAAATATAACCCGTAACCCTCGAGTCAATTTTAAAGTCGCGATAAACATTACCAGTGTAAAAAGCCCCCACATAAATAAGTAAGCCGCTAAAGATGCTGGATCAGCCGCGATTGCCAGATTCATTTTTGGCAAAATGAGTATAAAGACAAGAGACCACCAGAATAGTCCATATGAGATAAATGCAACAGTTGCAAAGGTATTACCTTTTTTATATTCCATTGCACCTGCAATTATCTGGGCTATCCCTCCATAAGCTATTCCCATTGCCAGTATCATACTGTTTAACTCAAAAAAACCTGCGTTGTGGAGATTTAAAAGGACAGTTGTTAATCCAAACCCCAAAAGGCCAAGTGGGGCAGGATTTGCAGTTGTATCCTTTATTTCCACATTTGACGTTATGTCTTTAGCCATCTAATCTCCTCTTTTAATCTAATCTATTATTCATTTATCCGGGTGTCTGACTTGGTGTGAAAATTTATGGGTTATCTGGGTTTAATTTCACGTATTGATAGTTATTCAAATGTCCCTGGCAAAAGTACAGTTGGATATTTTGTATATATTAAAATAGGACCTTAAAAACTGAAATATTTATTAATAATAGGATATAATATTTTTTTAGCTGATAAAAATGAATATCCCTTTAAATCCTGATTCAAAAGACCCTATTTAGACTTTGTTTGGCAAAGTAATTAAACTTATCGATAGTAGAACTTTGAAGCCATGAATTGGCTCGAAACGGGTTGCAAAGCATAAAGATATCAAACTATGCTAAAAATAGTGGTACTGGCTTCATATTTTAATTTAGAAGTGTCACATGTTTACTTTGAGGTAAAAAACCGGGAAAAGCTCCAGAAATTCTTAAAAATTGACGACCTGTTAACTTTAAAACAGACACCCTGTTTAAGAAATTAAAAAAGAAGAGGTAAATAAAAAATGTGGTCAATCATTGACCAATTCTGCAGCTTCAAGTTCATACAGCTCATTTACCTGTCTGTAGGTGAGTGCACTTTACGCATGAATTCATCTGTATCTGGAGGGATCTGACCATCAAATCTGGATACAATATATATTGTTAAAAAAGCCAGAGGTACTGTTATTATTGATGGGTTTGCCAGTCCATGGAGTCCAAGAAGGTTAGTGGCTATTATTCCAGTGGATGATATCATTCCTACTATAAGTCCAGCGAGCGCACCATTTTCTGTTGTCCCCCTCCACCAGGTTCCCATAAGAAGCACCGGAAAGAAGGTACTTGCAGCAATTGAAAATGCTAATCCAACCAGGAATGCTACACTGAATCCTTTAAACATGATCCCGGTTAATATAGAGAACAGGCCTACAGCCGCAGCAGATACCTTTGCAACCAGAACCTGTTTTTCCTCTGAAGCCTGTGGATTAACAAGATTTGTGTAAAAATCATGAGCTACTGCACCTGTTGTAGCAATGATTAAACCTACAACTGTTGAAAGAATTGCTGCAACTGCGCCTGCAATTACGATACCCAGCAATGTTTCACCACCCAGATACTGAGCTAAAAGAGGTAAAGCCGTATTTATGCCCCCTTCATCTCCCAGAAATATTCTGGCTGCAAAACCAGCGACAGGTGCCATCATATAGAAAGTACCCAGAATAAAGATTGTATAAACAGTGGCCCACCTCGCTGCTTTACCAGAAGGATTGGTGTAATAACGTATCAGTATATGGGGCAGTCCAGATACACCTAAAACCAGTCCAGCTATCAGGGAAAGACTGTTTTGGAAGTCTTGAGTTGCTGGCCAGTTATTGGGGTTTTGAAACCCGCCTACCCTCACAGTTTCCATCATGTGACTGAAATCGAATCCCATTTTTTGAAGTGCAAATGCTACAACAATAAACATGGCTGTCCATAAAATCCAGCATTGAATCATCTGGTTTAAGGTGGTACCCCTCATACCTCCCACTGTCACATAGGCTGTCATTAAAATCCCAGCAAAAATAACCGACATTGTGTAATCCCAGCCAAGTAGAACAACAAGAAGGTCTCCTACCCCCACCATTTGTGGAACTATGTAAAATACTGATATCAGGATCGTGCCCATGAGCGCAGCGAGTCTAAGCTTTTTCGAATGGAATCTGCCGGATACAAAATCTGCAATGGTGTATGCTCCAAACCTTCTTAAAGGACTTGCCAGAAAAAGTAATAGCAGTATCCATCCCCCAAAAAAGCCTACAGAATACCAGATACCATCAAATCCATAAAGCCAGACCAGCCCTGCTATACCTAAAAAAGTTGCAGCACTCATAAAATCGCCACTTAAAGCAAACGCATTTTCAGATGCACTGATCCCCCTTCCAGCTACATAAAAGTCTGCAGTTGTCCGGGTGAATCTTCTTGAAAATATGGTGACAGCTAGACTAATACCCACCATCAGGAGTACAAGTGCTATGGCCAAAGGATTATCTATCATTGTATTCTTCCTCCATTCTGTCAATTTTTAAAATATAATTAAGTGCTATAATCCACCCGCTTACAATTATAAAAATAGCTGTATATATGTATGTCACTGTAAATCCATGAAAATGGGTTAGCATTAAACTTCTTGCATATTCGTTCAATACAGGGAGTATCAGCACTATTACAAGGAATATGGCTCCTGATAACACGCTTAATTTGAGATTGGTTGCAATTAATTTACCAGTAGTATCAGTTTCCTTATCTTTTCCACGGTTCATGACCTCACCTTCACCTTACAACTAATACAGGAACATGTGCAGCTTTTACAACCATTTCAGCGACGCTTCCAATCGCTATTCTTTTTAGACCAGTCCGTCCAGTTGTTCCAATCACTATCAGGTCTGCCTCTTCCTCCTCGGCAGTGAATACAATTTTTTTGGGCGCACTCCCCTGTTTTATCATGGTTTTCACTTCGATTCCATTCTTCTTGCCGTACCATTGGGCAACCTGTAACCCTGCTGGTGAATGTTTTACTCCCTCAAATAGTTCTTCTTCATATTTTTCTTCCAGTAAGAGAGCTGATTGTTCATCAACATAGAGAGCTATTAACTGGGCTTTTAAAATTTTTGCAAGTGCAACCGCATATCTGGTGGCCTCAACTGATGGTGAGGAACCATCTGTAGCTAAAATAATTTTATTTACATCTAAGGCTACTTCTTCTATATCTGCTTTAGACATTTCCTCGGCTTTTCTGTCTATTGGATTTGAACCCATTTATATTCCTCCATTTTTTGTATTAAAGCTTTATTTTTCACTCTTCAAGTGTTGATGTATCTCCAAGGCCTTCACCTGTTTCCTGCGCCCTTAATATTCTCCTCATTATTTTTCCACTTCTTGTTTTTGGAAGTGAATTAACCTGGCTGATTTGACCTAAAACCGCAACTGGACCCAGTTCATATCTTACGTGCTTTTTAAGCTCTTCTAATAGCTGAGTATTGAGTTTATATCCTTCCCGTAAAATTACAAAGGCTTTAATCACTTCTCCTTTAACTGGATTTGATTTACCAATTACAGCTGCTTCTGCAACTGCAGGATGACTTACAAATGCTGATTCTACTTCAGATGTACCTATTCTATGCCCTGATATTTTTAAAACGTCGTCAGATCTTCCCTGTATCCAGAAATAGCCGTCTTCATCTTTTCTTGCTATATCTCCTGCTGTATATACACATCCTGGAACCTTTCTCCAGTAAGTATTTAGAAACTTTTCTTCGGCATTTACAAGTGTTCTAACCATTGATGGCCATGGCTTTTTAATCACTAAAAGACCGCCTTTTCCCGGAGGTACAGGGTTTCCTTCCCCGTCCACAACATCTGCATCTATTCCAGGTAACGGTTTTGTTGCTGATCCGGGTTTAAGAGGAGTGACAGGTAACGGTGAAATCATATACGCTCCAGTTTCTGTCTGCCACCATGTATCCATTATAGGACACTGTTCTTTCCCTATGTTCTTGTAGAACCACATCCAGGCTTCAGGGTTAATCGGTTCTCCAACACTTCCCAATATTTTTAGTGAAGAAAGATTGTAGATATTTGGATATCTGTTTCCAAATCTCATTAAATGCCTTATTGCGGTTGGGGATGTATAAAACTTGGTTACCCCATATTTTTCCACAATCTTCCACCAGATTCCAGGATCAGGGTGGTCTGGAGCACCTTCATATAAAAGAGTTGTTGTTCCAAGAAGCAGCGGGCCGTAAATAACATAGCTATGGCCTGTAATCCAGCCGATATCTGCTGTACACCACCATAAGTCTCCCTCACGTATATTGAATACATTTTTAAGTGTTGTTCCCACCCCCACCATATATCCTGCAGTTGTATGTAAAACTCCCTTTGGCTTCCCTGTACTTCCAGATGTGTATAAAATAAACAGGGGATCTTCAGCGTCCATTTCTTCTGCTTCACATTCTGCAGGTTCTCCTTCAATCAGCGTTTCGTAAACAATTTCCCTTCCGCTTAAATCAGAAATTTCTATGGGAGTTCCTGTGTGTTTTACCACTATAACTGTTTCTACGGTTGGACACTGGAGCATTGCTTCATCTGAAATTTTCTTTAAATCAATTACTTTGCCTCTTCTGAATGTTCCATCAGCAGTTACTATAATTTTTGCTTCTGCATCGTTTACTCTTTCTACAAGTGCTCCTACACTTAATCCAGAGTACACCACTGAGTGCACTGCCCCTATTTTTGTACATGCAAGTAGTGAAATGATAAGTTCTGGACACATGGGGAGATACGTTGAAACTCTATCGCCTTTTTTAACCCCTAAATTTTTTAGAGCATTTGCAAATTTGTTTACTTCTCTGTACAATTCGTAATAAGTTAGCTTTTTCTCATGACCACATTCATTAACATACAGAATAGCTATCTGGTTTCGTTTATCAGTTTCGATCCACCGGTCAACAGCATTGTATGCTAAATTAATTTTTCCTCCTGTAAACCATTTAAAGAATGGTTTATTGCTTTCATCAAGTGTTTTTTCAGGTTTTTTAAACCATATAAACTGTTCAGCTTTTTTGGCCCAGTATTTTTCTATATCCTTTCCTTTTTCAAGTTCCTCTTCCCAGTTTTTCACAATTGCTTTTTCAAGTATTGTTTCACTGGGCTTGAAAATCCTTCTTTCATTAAGCAGGACATCTGTATCGTATACCATTTATTTTCCTCATGTAATTTTTTTCACTTGAAAATTTTTCAAAAAAATCTTTGATTTTTGAGAGATCTGCATGCTTCGTGTTTGGAGTTAATCAAATACGGTGATCTTTAAGTTCTATTCTGTTTATATAGTTTACTATGATTAATCATGATAAATTCAAAAAAAAATCAAATATCCACTTAATGTTGGAAAACAACAATTTAGAAATATTTTATATTAAAAAACCGTGATAAGTCATTAAAACCATTTTTTCCTTAATATTTTGTCTATTGAGGTTCTGATTGAACCTATCCATGGCTTTAATATTTCATTAGAATATTTTTTATCTTCCTTTTCCTCTTCAGGGGAATTATTAATATTTTTCTGATCTTTAAAAAAATCATTAAACCAATCTGCCAGTTCATAGTCCTTAAGATCTTCAAAAAATACCCATGCATAACCGTCATGCTCGCTGCTTAAATTTAATTCACCATCTACTATCTTACCAGACATAATAACATGAACTACCCTTATAAAATATAAAGTCTGTTCACTAACACCAATAACATGATCAAGAGCTATTTTTAGATTAGTTTCTTCATAAACTTCCCTTATAAGTGCCTGGTCAAAAGATTCTCCCCGACCTACTTTTCCTCCAGGAAGTTCCCATTTTTCGGGGTTAGTTTTAGAATTTGCAGATCTCTTGAGAATTAAAATTTTACCCTCTTCATTCATTAAAAGAACCCTTACTGCAAGGCCAAAAACATATTCTATCATTTTTTCCATTTTTTGTTTTTATTTTAGATTTCAAATGAAATTTTAAATTAACTGAATTAAAAAAATAAGTTAAGGGAATTGACCCTTTAATGCTTGAAAATCAAAGCATGCAAAAAATTCGTTTTTTGCTGTGTCAAAATTGAAAATTTTTTGTCTGGTTACATCATTGGTGGCATTCCACCAGGCATTCCACCCATACCTTCCATATCAGGACCTCTACCAGCACCAGTTGATGCGATAATGTCGTCGATACGGAGGATCATTTCTGTAGCTTCTGCAGCGGATTGAATGGCCTGTTTTTTAACTCTTTGTGGTTCGACAACGCCAGCTCGGTACATATCTCGTACATCACCTTCGAAAACGTCCAATCCCATGTAGAGTGATTTTTCATGAGCTGCCCTTAGATCAACGAGAGCGTCGATGCTGTCAAGTCCGGCGTTTTCAGCGAGTGTTTTTGGAACAATTTCTAATGCTTCAGCAAATGCTGAAACTGCTAATTGTTCTCTGCCGCTTATGGAGTCAGCGTATTCCTTTAATCCTTTGGATATTGCTATTTCAGGTGCCCCTCCACCAGCAACAACTTTTTTATCTTCAATAGTGGATGCTACAACACCAATAGCGTCCTCTACAGCTCTTTCAATTTCTTCAGCGATGTGTTTGGTACTACCCCTTATAATAACTGAAACAGCTTTTGGATCTTTAGAATCTTCAATGAAGGTTAATACTTCATCGGATATTTTCTTTTCATAAACAAGACCTGCTTCTCCTAAATCCTCAGGATTAAGGTCATCGATGTTAGTTACAAGTTTTGCACCTGTAGCTTTTTCTATTCTATTCATATCAGATTTTTTAACCCTTTTAATAGCATAAACACCGTTTCTTGTCAGGTAGTGCTGTGCAAGGTCGTCGATACCTTTTTGACAGAACAATACGTTTGCTCCAGACTCTATGATCTTGTCCACCATTTCACTGAGCATCTGTTCTTCCTGTTCAATGAAAGCTTGCATCTGTGCTGGATCAGTTAAACTGATCTTTGCATCTGTTTCAAGGTCTTTAAGTTCAAGGGGATATTTAATAAGTGCTATTTTTGCATCTTCTATCTGTTTAGGCATTCCAGGGTCAGTCCTACCTTTATCTATAACAACACCGTTAACTATCTGTGATTCGTTTATAGATTCACCCGCAATCCTCTGGATGTTTATGTTATCTTTATCCACTTCTCCGTCTTCTTCAACCTGCATTACAGCGTCAACAACAAGTTCTGCAAGAGATTCTCTTGCTATTTCGGCCCCTTTTCCAGTTATTGCAGTCATTGCTACTTTTAATAGAGTGTCACGGTCATCAGCTTCAAATGAGATTAAATTTAAGATTTCCTGGGCTTTTGCGGCCGCTTGCCTGTAGCCCATGACAACAGTACTTGGATGAATATCCATGTCCAGTAATTCTTCTGCTTTTTTCAGTAATTCTCCAGCAATGATGACTGCTGTTGTTGTACCGTCGCCTACTTCGTCTTCCTGAGTTTTAGCAACTTCAACAAGCATTTTTGCTGCAGGGTGTTCAATATCCATTTCCTTGAGGATGGTTACACCGTCGTTTGTAACTACAATATCTCCAAGGGAGTCTACAAGCATTTTGTCCATTCCCTTGGGGCCGAGAGTTGTTCTTATCGTTTCTGCAAGGACTTTCCCTGCCATGATGTTCATTCTTTGAGCGTCTCTTCCTAAAAATCTGTTGGTACCTTCTGGTAAAATTAAAATTGGCTGGTTTCCACCACTTAATTGTGCCACTATATCACCTCAAAATTTTTTTTATTTTGTGGTTTGGAAATAGTATAATTTCCGCAACCTCTATTCTTTGTATTTTATCAGTGGGTTAGAGGTTCTATAAATAATTTTCGTATTAGTGGCCTGAAATTTTGCACTTAACTATAAACTGGATTTACTGGCCCTTAATTTCATATTCAAATTCGAAAATAGATTCTCCACTTATTTCACCCTCTAAAAGATGCTCCATTTCATGTGAAATTCCATAAGCGCTGGATCCACTGAATTTAAATGGTCCTTTGACCTTCTCAATAGATATTATTTTGGTCATTGGATTTAGAGATGCTTTTAAGGCATACTCTGCATCTATTGTAACTTTAAAAGGTCTTTTTACAATTTCCCTTTCTTTTCTGTCTCCACACTTTTCAAGACGATATACAGTTCCTTCCTGGTTTAATAAAACAGGATTATAAAATAAAAACATGATTTCAAGGGTATATCCAATCTTTTTTTCGCCATCAAATCGGGTTACCTTTTCTTTAATTGCCATTACTTTAGTAGAATCAAATTTAAGGCTCCAGTCTCCACCAAACTTAATTGAAAATATTAGGGGTAAAAATATGTCATGGGGCACATCAAGGCGCTCGATTACTTTTTTTTCCTTTAAACTGAACGATAACTGTTTTTTAAGTTCATCAAGTTCTTTTATCTTATCACCTTCCAGTAAAATTTGAACTCTTTAATATTGTTTAAATAATAGAAATTATAAAAAGTCATGCAGTGGTTTAATATATTGTCTAAAAGTAAGTTAAATTATTTCATTAAATAAAATCTATTTTAATTACTCTTTTGAGGATGACGTCATGCCAGTTATAACCTTTGATTACGAAGATCTCTATGAAATATTAGGGAGAGAAATTGATAAAAATAAATTAATAAAGCTTCTCCCTATGATTGGAAGCGATATTGATGATTATGATGATAAAACTATTAAAGTAGAGTTTTTTCCAAATAGACCAGACTATTTAAGTGTAGAGGGAGTTGCAAGGACTCTTAAAGGGTTTTTAGATATAGAAAAGGGGCTTCCAGAGTATTTTGTTGAAAAGTCTGGTATAGGTGTGGAAGTGGATGCACAGTTAAAAAATATCAGGCCTTTTATATCAATGGGAATCATTGAAAATGTTGATTTAAGCGGAAATAAGTTGAAACGAATTATGGATTTTCAAGAAGATCTTCACTGGGTAATAGGAAGGGATCGAAAAAAAGTAGCAATTGGAATTCATAATTTAGATGTTATTGAACCTCCATTTTATTATAAAGCTGCAGATCCTGATAATGTTTCCTTTATACCTCTTGAACATGATGAAGAAATGAGTTTAAGGCAAATACTGAAAGGTCATAAAAAAGGGGTTAAATATGCTCATTTAATTGAAAAATTCGATAAATATCCACTTATTGTAGATAATAATGATAATGTGCTTTCTATGCCTCCCATAATTAATGGAGAACTTACTAAACTTACAGAAAATACAAAAAATGTTCTTATTGATGTTACCGGTACTGATGAAAAGGCAGTTAAATATGCATTGAATATTATTATGACTTCTTTTGCAGAGGTTGGGGGAAATTTAAAATCATTGAACATCGTTTATGAGGATAGAGATGTTGAAACACCCAATCTGATACCTAAAAAGAAGAAAATTAAGGTTAAAAATGCCAGAAAAATTATTGGAGTGGATTTAACTGCATATGACATTGCAAATGTACTTTCAAAGGTGAGAATGGGGGCTGAAATTGAAGATGAAGATTCTCTTCAGGCTGTTATCCCTGCCTATCGAGTTGATATACTTCATGAAGTCGATGTTATTGAAAATATAGCTGTTGGATACTGTTTTAACAAAATAGAGCCTCAGTTACCAGAAATTGCCACCATTGCCTTTGAAGATAAAGGTGAAGTCTTTGATAATCTTTTAAGAGAAATTTTAAGTGGAATGGGTTTTTTAGAAACCATGAGCCTCATGCTAACCAGTGAAAAAGAACACTACCAGAACATGAAACTTGAAGAAGATGAAAGAGTAATGGTGGCTCAACCTATTTCTGTAGAAAGGACAATGCTTCGAAAAAATCTTTTACAGGGTTTGATGGAGTTTTTAGAAGATAATAAACATGAGGAATTGCCCCAAAAGATTTTTGAAGTGGGAACTGTTGTTTACAGGGATGAAACCTGCCAAACATGCACACGAGATATTAAAAAGATTGCAGGAGCCGTAACACATTCTACGGCCAATTTCACCGAAATAAAATCCATTGTGGACTCAATATTTGTAAATCTTGGCCTTAAAATGGAAATAGAATCTTATAAACACCCTTCATTCATTAAAGGTAGGTGTGCAGGGGTGAAAGGAGTTAATAGCTGGAAATCTAATACTGTCAAAATCGAAGATTTTGGGCATCAAAAATCCATGATTTTTGAAGATTTAAACATTACAGGATACTTTGGTGAATTAAGTCCGGAAGTTATAACTAATTTTGACCTTGAATATCCGGTTATTGCCTTTGAACTTGAATTTAATTAAAGTTCAGTTTTTCATTTTATTTTCCAGTAACCGTTACAATAAATTTTCTGTTTCTTGGACCGTCCAGTTCCACAAAAAAGACGCTCTGCCAGGTTCCTAAACTTAATGAATCACGAGAAAAAGGAACAGTTTCACTACCTCCTATATAAAATGCTCTTATATGGGAATCAGCGTTATTATCTATATTGTTATGTTCGTAACTGTTATTTTCAGGTGCTATTCTTTCCAGTGATTTTTGAAAATCATTGATTAATCCGGGTTCATTTTCATTTATCACAATTCCTGCAGTTGAATGAACTGCAAATATATTGACTATACCTTCATTTATTTTGCAGCCCCCAAGAATATTGTTAATATCTGAGGTGATGTCTATAATTTCAACTCTCTTTGATGATTCCTTTTCCAATTGATATTTCATTACATAGCACATGTCAACACCATTTGTATCAATTGTTTCTTTATGTGTTAAATACACTTAATTATTTTTTATGTATCAAAAATTGGAATAAAAAATGGAAGTGTAAAAGCTTCAATGGAAAGGGGTATTTTTAATTAGCCAGATAATTGATAAAATAAACTTCTAATGTACTTTACTATTATATCAAAGGGCTCATTGGACCTGTTCAGGAAAATGTATTTTGGAAAAGTCATATTTCGTTTGTCTGTATGATCATAGGTCAATCTTTGAAATAAATATTCCAAATCCGCCTTTCTAAATACTCTTCCATCTACTTCAATGGATTCAGGAACAGTTTTATTGGTTTCCATGTATTTTGATACAGCTTTTCCAACAGATCTGTATTCTCCAATGGTTAAAACGCCAAAATATGTGTTTTTTCCAGATTTATTACTTTTTGAAAAATTTTCAGTACTGTTTTTTAGGGGATAGCCACTTACATACTGTGAAGCTAAATACATCCATTTTGAATATCCTATTTCTGGTGTTTTATTTTTTAAGATACTTTGAGAAGCATAAGCAACATTTTCAGGGTTTATTTCATGAACACCTATTAATTCAAAGTTGTAATTAGAATTTAACTGATTTTTATTGGATAAATATGCTGCATCAATGAGTCCTGCAGCTATTTTATTAATTTCTTCCTGTTTTGATGATGTTCCAATGTTAGGCTGGATTAAACCTATTCCCGAACTTTCTAAAAATGATGATGGACTGAACAGGCCAGCGAAAAACTGGCTGGAATAATTGTCGTCATGAGCCCTTGGAAGGTAATCTGTACTTTCTAAATTAGTCTTCCCATAGTTTATAAAAACAATTCCATTTAACTTTTGAGCATCAGCTTTAAGATAACCTTTTTTGACTCCATTTACAAGATCAACCATTGATCCGGGATCTGCTGCAGCAATATAAGCAGCTATTCCTCCCGGTGCATTTTGGACTGTTCTGGGAGCTTCTCCAGGTTTGGGCGAATTTTCATCGATAATCACATTAGCAGAACCAGAAACTGCATTTTTTATGCTATTAAGCATTTCTTTATCGGTACTTTTAGAAATGAAGTTATCACAGGTTATGTAAATTACTGGTAGGTTTCCAGATGCATAGCTGTTCATTACAATGCCTGTGGTGATGTCAGTGGAGGACCATAAAGTTGTTTTGTCATTGACCGTAACTTTATCACCAATTTCAAATGATGAATTTTTCCACAGGGTCACTGCAACTGGCATGAGTGTTAAGGGGACTCTAATTTTTTGATCATTTCCACCAAGAGCGCTGATGGTACTTGCATCAGTACCCTTCCAGAATCTTTCTTTCTGGATATCAGGATATATTTCAAGGGCAGAATCAGGTATGGATGATGGGGATGCACATATTATGATTTTTTTTGGATTTAACCTTTGAATTTCCTTATTTACAGTATCAGGAACAGAGCTTCCAACTATAAATAGAGGTGAATTATTTTTTATTGCAACTAATGCTGCAGAAGCATCTTTCCCTGTCCCAATTACCACAACCTCGCTGTTTTTCCAGTATTTAGAAAGGCTTGCAGAATCTGCCGGGATTTTTTCTCCATTTAACAGGATATCCCCTACAACAACGGTTTCTTTACCATTAACATAATTTAAAACCGCTTGATTTGGAATTTTATCGCTGAAAATGAGCTGATTGTTTGTATATGATGCTGCTGGTGCTGTTACTATTCCATTTGCAGGTTCGCTTACAAAAACATTAGCAGAAACTGGAGAAATGAAAAAAAGGATAATTAAAAAATATAAGGCCTTATTCATACAAACACCCGTAATAAAATTAAAATTGAGCTTCAATTTCATTTTGTTCCATGATTCTTTCGCAGTAATAGCACCTTAAACTTACCGGTTTTTTTCCTGTAACATGAAATTTTGTTTTTACAGGTTCATCGGTATTGGTAATGCAGTTTGGGTTTGGACATTCTAAAATATCATTTATTTCATCTAAAAGAGTAACTTTACTTTTTTCTACAATCTCATAGTCTCTGATGATGTTAATTGTTGCTAAAGGTGCTATAAGTGCAATTTTATCAACCTCTTTAGGTTTAAGTTCTCTTCCCTCTATCTTAACTATGTCCTTGCTACCCATTTGGGAAGATGAAACATTCATTGCAACTGTCACTGTCCTTTTTTCATCAGGTAAATCCAGAATTCTAAGAACACTTAAAGCCTTGTTTGAAGTTATATGATCTATTACTGTCCCGTTTTTAATTGATTTAACCTTGAGTTTCTTTGGTGTTTTCATTTTTTCACTGTAATTTAGTTATAGTAGTAGTTAAGTTTAACCATTTAATAATAGTGTTTACATAATAAATTTTTTTCTATCTGGTAGGACTAACAGTTTTTGGGTGTTGAACACTCTCCAAACAAACTTTTAGAGTTCATTTATATAGAAGTGATAACATTTCGCTGCGTTTTTGCTGGCCACGCTTTTTGCAACACCTCTAACAACCTCAATTTAAGTTATTTCTAAGATTCCCATAACTTTTGAAGGTCCTTTGGAAGGTTATGTTTTACCTTATTTATTTCTCCACCACCACCAAGCTTTTTTTGGAGCAGGGAAAATACACCCTTTGTGGCTTCGTCAGTCTTTATCTCCCGCCTTGGGGATTTTTCCTGAACTTTTTGGAAAAACTGGGTCTGGTTTTTTATTTTTTCTGGTTTTCTTCTTGGACTGTATCCTTCATAATATATTCCTTTCATAACCATTGGAAGTTCATCACCAAGTTCTATAGCTTCTTCAACCGGTAATCTATCTCTTAATGTATGAATAACAGATTTAAATGCTATATATACCTCATTTTCATCTTCCCATCCAAGTTCATTCTGCACATCGTGTAACCATTCCTTTGTTTTTTGCATAGATTTATCTAATGAAGAAAATCCTGATTTTGGCATTATTTATCACTCTCCTCATTATTTTCTAATATTTTTGTCACTATTATTAATTTTTAATTTAAATTTAATAAAATGTTCTGTTTTTAAAAAATCAGGATAATGCAGATACATGATGATTCAAAGCTTAAAAAGGGATAAGAGCAGTTCTTTCCATTATAAAACTGATTAATCATTTCTGTCTTTTTAAAAGCAGTTTTAACTCTAAAATCATAGCCCATGCCTCCTGATTTTGGGCAGCTAATTCTGGAGGTGCAAGTTCTATAAATTTTTCCAGACTTTCAATGGCCTCTTCATATTTGCCCATAAATCTTAGAACTGATCCTTTACCTGCCCATGCCTTTGCATCATTTGGATTTAGTTTTAAAGCGTGATTAAAAGATTCCAGTGCGTCATCGTATTTAGAAATGCTGAATAATGCAGTTCCCCTGTTATCCCATGTGTTAACATCATCTGGCTCAATTTCAAGCGCCTTATCAAAACAGTTAATTGCTTCATCAAATCTTCTAAGTGCAGATAGTGCAACTCCCATATTTGACCAGGCTTTAGAATTATCGGGTTTTAGGTCAAGTGCGATTTCAAAACTCTCCACAGCATCATCAAATCTTCCAATGGATGATAATGCAACTCCCCTATTATCCCAGATTCTTGAATCTCCTGCATACAATTCCAGTGCTTTATCATAGCATATTAAAGCAGCAGTATATTCTTTACGTTTAAAATGACTATTTCCTTCTTTGATCCAGGATTCGTAGTCCTTTAAACCACTTATTCCTTTATTTTGATCCAGTTTCATCAATTATTTTTAAGTTCTTTATTTAACTTATATTTGGTGAAAAACATATTCTAAAATCTCAAAATTAGCTGAAAAATAAGCTGCGAATAATAAAGTTCAAACTAAGGAGTGCAATTGCAATCAGCACCACTATTCTGAATTTTTCCTGAGGAATTTTATTTACAATTCTTTTACCTGTATAGGAACCACTTATAGAGGCCAGAAGCAGTAATGGGAGGATAAAATAAAATTGTAACTCCAAAAAACCATTAAAAATATAGACAGGAATTCTGGTTAAATCCACTGCTAAGGCAACTGCAGCAGCTAAAGCAATATATTTTGCTTTTTTCAACTTAAAAGCAGTTAAAAAAGCTCCTCTAATAGCTCCTCCTGTTCCAATTAAACCTGCAAAAAATCCTGATATTCCGCCACCTAAAACTGCTGTATTATTAGTTGCCTGAAATTTTAGATCAGGGTATTTCAATGATAGAATTGAAAATATCAGCAGAAAAATTCCAACTATTAATATGGAAATTTTTTGAGGAACGTAAACAACAAGATATGCACCTAAAAACGTTGAAATGACGCTTGGAACTCCAAATAAGATTATTAATCTCTTATCCAGTCCGTGCTTGAAAAATGTTATTCTACCTGAATTTCCAAAAAGATGTGCAAAAGCAACCAGGACCAGCGCAGTTTTAAAATCAAATAAAAACAATGATAAAGGTAGGAGAATAGTTGAAGAGCCAAAACCTGCTATTGTACCTCCAATTTCGGCTATAAATGCTATTATCAAAAACAGGGAGATTAAATACAGTATTTCAACCATGAATATAACCAGGCACCTGTAGTTTAAAAACAAAGAAATGATGTAAAACACATCATTCTTTTGAAATGAATTTTTCTATAAATTTCGCATAAACTGGCCTTGTAATAAATATTCCAACCAGTATACCAATAATTGTGGTGAACGCGAAACCAGAAAGAATTCCTATTCCTGTATAACCCCTTGAAAATCCTATATAGGCTAAAGGAAGCATTGCAGCAATTAAAGTGGCAGCTGCGGCAAATATAATAAAGAATGCTTCTTTAATTTTTACTTTAAACCCGGTTCTACTTCTTTTATTTTTCTCATTTTTATTTCCTTTAAGAACTTCATCGGTTATAACAATCTGGTCATCCACACCAGTACCAATTGCAGCTATAATACCTGCAATAGCTGGTAAATCTATATTCCATTTAATTACTGAGGCTGTACCAAGAATCAGGATAAGTTCTGCAAGACTTGTAAGGATAATTGGAATAACCAGTATAGGAATTCTGTATCTAACGAATATTATAACCGAAATCACAATTAATGCCAGCAAACCTGCTATTAAAGCACCATTTGTAAACTGATCTCCAAGTTCGGCAGATACGCTGCTAATTCCAACTATTTCAACCTTTACAGGTAGCGATCCTGATTGTAAAAAGATTTGAGTATCTCTGGCCTGTTTTTCTGCGTCTGCTTTTGAGTCTCCAGGAACAGTTATCTCTACATCAGTTACAGGTACTCCAGTAGTAACTCCTTCACTTAATACTGGTGAGGTAACCAGTTCATCATCCAGATACATATCAACTGGCGTGCCTGTTTTACCTTTTGCAGCCTCTGCAAATCTCTGTGCACCTTCTAAAGTAATCTTAAATGGAACACGTCCTTCATTTCCTATAACTTCCGGTGGACTAACTGTTACTATATCTGCTCCTGTAAGAACAGTTTGATTATCTATTTTTGCCTCAAATTTACCGGGATTTCCCACAATATCTGCAACTTCTTCTGGTTTAACACCTGCAATTTCCACAATCACATCCTGGTTTCCGCTTGCACGAACTTTAATATCTGCAACACCGAATGCGTTAAGACGCTTGTCCAGAACTGTGGTAACCTGATTCATGGTGTCTGAATCAACTGGCTGGTCTAAACGAATTTGAATTATAGAACCGCCCTTTAAATCCAGCCCTTGCTGTATTCCATGGGCCGAAATATAAGCTAAACTACCTACTACAAGGACTATAAGTAGAATAACCCGATAATCTTTTAAGAAATCTATTACATTGCTCATCTTCCACCACTCTCCATGTACCATCTAAGAATTCCAAGATTCATGAGCCATGTAGCCAGAATATCAGCTACAAGTCCTATAATCAAAACAGCAGCAATATCTGAAAGAACTTCTGCAGATGGGATGAAAAATACAGTTACAATGTACAATGCTACCATTGAGCCAATAGATGCTGCAGCCATGGTAAAACCTGTTTTCATAGTACCCATTGCTCTTTCTGTTACGGTACCTTCTCTACGTTTAAGTACACGTGTGGTGAGTAAAATATCTGTATCCACACTGTAACCAATAAGCAGGAGCAAAGCACCGACAGATGCAAGTGTAAGTGGAATTCCAAACAGGCTCATTCCACCAACTGCAATAATAAGATCAGTCAGTGCTGCAAGAATAACTGCCATGGAAGGCACAAAATTCCTGAATATTATAAATACAGTGATGGACATGAATATGAAAGCTATGGCCAGTGCCCAGTAAACCTGATTTAATGCCTGTGCACTTAATACTGGCCCTATAGAACTGTAACTTTCTATTGTAGCTGTTCCATTCATTAAGTTGCTGAATGTTATTACATCTGTAGCTCCGCCTATGGTTACAGTAGCTGTGGTACCGTTAAATGAATTTACAGTTACTTCAGTTGTATTAAGCCCTTTTTCTATCATGCTTTCAAGTTGAGATTGATCTAAAGGTTTTTCAAGATTCAAAGTGGTTATAGTACCTCCTTTTAATTCAATTCCCTGATCTATACCATTAAATGCAATAATTACAATGGCAATCAGGGTTATGATAACTGGAATTGCGATCAATGGTTTGTAAGACTCCATAAGCTTTTCTATTTTCATTAGACCACCTGATTATACTCCGTATATTTTTAAGTCCATTTCTTCGACTATTCTCTTAACTTCATTATTTATTTCATACGTTTGTTTGCCAGCAGTTTCTATCAAAAAGGAAGTTACCATTCTTCCTCCTCTTAGCTCGATTTTTTCATTCATCCTTTCAATTGCTTTTTCGCCCCCAGATCCTCCAAGTGTGGCAAACAATATCACATCTTTACCTTGAAAATTACATCTATCTATAAGAGAGATTATTGCAGGAGAAGGTTTCCCAGCCCAAACAGGTGTTCCAATATACACCATGTTATATGGATTTAGATCAATTGATGATGGACTGATTTCAGTCTTATTTTCTCTAAATGCATCTATAGATGCATTAATGTAGTTTAAAGCTCCTTTTCTGGGTTTTAAGTCTTTTATTTCAATTATATCTGATTTAAGCTCATTTGAAAGAGTTTTTGCAGCTTTGGCTGTTTTTTGTGTTCTGGAATAATAAAGAACTACTGTTTTCATTGATCACACCATTTAGCATATATGGGATTACAGTTAAGTGCAAAAGTTTTCAGACCACTAATAGCCCTAATAAACTGGATTTAAACCGTTTATCCGTAAGTTTAAATATGCACATGACCCTATGATCACATTTTATAGTTATTGTATATTAAACCTTTGAATTATTCGACATATCATTTATAGTTATTTATTACAGTTATGAAATAATTATGAAAAAGTTCAAGGATGCAGTCCAGTGATATCAATAGATTCATTCTCTGGAAAATCAAACATTATATTCATATTTTGAACAGCCTGGCCTGATGCTCCTTTTACCAGATTGTCAATTGCAGATACTATAACAATTCTTCCATTGTGGTCTATCTGGAAACATCCAATGTCACAGTAATTTGATCCTCTAACTGCGCTTAATCTGGGCATTTCATCAAGATCTAAAATTTTAGTGAATGGTTCTCCCCTATAAAAATCTTCATAGAACTTTTTAACCTGTTTTGATGTTACATCTTCCTTTAAAAAGGTGTGGACTGTGGTTAAAATACCCCTGATCACGGGTACAAGATGGGGGGTGAAGGAAACTTTAACATTGCCCCATTTAGATACCTCCTGTTGAATTTCAGGCATGTGGCGGTGTATAGTTGTAGCATAAGGAATAACATTGTCACTGCAGTTTGGAAAATGAGTAACATCTGCAGGTTTAATTCCAGCACCGCTAACACCGGTTTTTGAGTCAACAATTATGCTTTCCACCAGATTTTCCTTTGCAAGAGGTAGCGTTGCTAAAATAGCTCCTGTAGGAAAACATCCAGGATTAGCAACAAGATTGGACTTCTTTATTTTCGCGCGGTAAACTTCTGGAAGCCCATAAACAGCATCAAGAGGTGCTAAATGGTCTAAACCATACCATTTTTCATAAATAGAGACATCATCAAAACGGTAGTCTCCACTTAAATCCACAACCCTAATGCCTCTTTCAATTAAATCAGGAACAATGTCCATGGATGCCCCATGTGGTGTTGCTGTAAATACTAAATCTGTGTCAATATTTTCCGGTGCAACATCTTTAAATTTGAGTTCTTCACCTCTTAAATGTGGATGAACTTTTGATACACACACTCCATTGTATTGCCTTGATGTTGCAGTTTTAATGTCAACTTCTTTGTGATTTTTTAAAAATCGCAGCAGTTCTCCTCCAGTATAACCACTTGCCCCAATAATAGCTACATCAATCATATATTCTTCACCTGAATCTTTTTTGGATCTTTGTCATATAATAACATTACTATTTAAAAAAAAACGTTCATCTTCTGAGTGTACATTTTTATAGAATGATTTCAGGTGATTTTTGAAACCAGTTTATTCTTTTTGAAGGTAATTGATAAAATTACGGCTCTGTAGAAATCATTTTTATTTCGCATTTCTACAAAGCCTTAATCTTTTATTTAAATGCTCATATGCTATATCTCAATTGCTTTAACTTCTTTTTTCTTCTCCTTTCCATCTATTTCTTCTATAGCATCTAAAAGGTCCATAACACTTTCATTTTCAAAAATACCTTTGAATCCACCAAATTCAGTGGTATCCTTTAAAAAAAGTCCTCTTCTCTTCATTGGAGATCCTCTTTCATTTAGGGGATTAATTTCAACCATTATGGTTTCTTTACTATTGTCTGCAGGGGTTTTTACAAGATATACTCCATTTACAGATGTTGGGACTCTCTGCCATGGCCTAACATCTTTTAATGCTTCTTTTATTTTATTTTCCAATTCTTTTGCCATATTAATTCCCACCAAAAGCATGGTTTTTTTTGGGGTTTAGAAAATACTCTCGAAATCTCTCAAAAATTCCCTCAAAAAATCGAAGATTTTTTGGGGTATCAAAAACCTTTGGTTTTTGAAAACTTTGAATTTTTGGAGCATTCAAACGCTTTGTGTTTGATGCATCGAAATCATAGATTTCGAATGCACGAAAAACGAAGTTTTTCGTAAGCTACGTATTATTCTTCAAACCTCCAAAAATCTATTGTATGAAGTAATATTTAAAGTCATCATAAGTGAATACTAAATAATATTAAATGATAGGAAGTACAAACATTCCTAAAAATAATAAAATAAAGCCATGTTTTTAATTTTAATAAAAAAATACGTGAATAATCCTCATAAAAAGTGGAATACGGCCCTGATAATGTCTAAAATTTAAATAAGAAATAATAAATTATTTAATTGTCATTTAATATAGAAAATAAAAAAGAAATAAAAAAATTAAATAAATTGATAAACAGTAATTTAAAGATTAACGGTGCATAAAATGCGTATTGTTCACCAGGATACAAAAAAAGGATTTATTGAACTTATTCCAGAAACTCTGGACGATTTATGGCATTTATCACATATAATTAAGCCTGGAGATTTAGTTTCATCCAGAACAACCCGTAGGATACAGGATTCAACAGGAGAACGGATTAGAAGTGATCGTGGGATTAAAAAAACATTTTTTATGGGAATTAGAGTAGAAGGCGTAAGTTTTCACAAATACACAGGTAAACTAAGGGCAACAGGTATAATTGAAAAAGGACCAGAAGATCTGGTCCCCCTGGGAACCCACCATACCATCGAGCTAAAACTAAAAAATCCAGTGAAGATCACCAAGGAAAAATGGTCGAGATGGACAATTAAGCGTCTGAAAACTGCTGTAGATTCATCTAAAAAGCCATCCGCCATTATTGTGGCTATTGAAGACGACGTGGCAGATTTAGGAGTTATAAAACAGTATGGAATAGATTATTATGGGCCAATTGTGGGTGGAATATCTGGAAAAAAGATTATTCAAAAGGATAGAGGTAAAAATATAACCAATTTCTATAATGAAGTTGCAAAAACACTCCAGGGCTTTGAAGACATACATGGTATTGTTATTGCAGGTCCTGGATTTACTAAAGGCGATTTTTACGATTTTTTAAGCGAAAAATATCCGGAATTAGCTAAAATATCTGGAGTTGAAAACACGGGAACTGGGGGACGTGTAGGAATACAGGAAGTCCTTAAAAAAGGAACAATTGAACAAATGGCTGCTGAAGGCCGCATAGCCCAGGAAATGAGATTAATAAACAGAGTTTTGGAAGAAATTGGAAAGTCCTCTAATATGGTTACCTACGGAAAATCAGATGTAGAAAACGCTTCAAACGCTGGCGCTGTGGAAACATTGCTTGTGCTTGACAACATGGTGCGCAGAGAAGAAATTGAGAAAATTATGAACATTGTAGAAAGCACTGGAGGTAAAGTAATGGTTGTAAGTAGCGAACATGAAGGAGGAAAGCAACTTCAGGCTTTAGGTGGAATAGCAGGACTACTAAGATATAGCATAAGATAATAAAACTGATTTATATAATCAATTCAAATTGAGGATATTATGGCCGTAAAACTCATTAAAGAAAAATGTAGCAGATGTAATATATGTAAAAATCTCGTGCTTTGTCCAGCAGGAAATGTAAAGACAGCTATAGAAACAGGAAAATGCATTGGATGTGGAATATGCATAGCAGCATGCCCAGAAGAAGCTTTAGTTTTAAATGATAATTATAAAAAAGAAAAAATGGTTTTTGTAAATGGTGAAAAAATTAAAGCATCCGGTGCTTTGAAAAATGCTTTACAGGCTTCTGGCATAAAATTAAGTAAATTTCCAGATTTTAAGGGTGAGAAAAAGGGACAAATATTCATGCCCTGTGATTGTGGAGGGTGCTGGGCATGTGTTGTAAAAGCAAATGGAAAATTTGCACCTGCATGCATCACGCCCCTAAAAGAGGGAATGAAAATAGAACCCAATATTGAAAAGGGGAAATATCCCGTAGTACGGGTTATAAGTGGATTTGGAGCCCATACAGTAGGTGGGGTGGGGACACCTTACTGGCTAAAAAACAAAAAAGGACCTGTTGAAGTAGTTGGTTTTACTCATGGATGTAATTTGAGATGTCCACAATACCAGAACTTTCCTATGGCTTTTACAGTTGGTGGCCACTTAACTTGCAGAAAAATATCTTAAAACTTCATGGGATGCTGTAGAATATATTATAAACAATTATATTAACAATATTTTCCTTGGAATTGGAATACCTTATAATGCCGTACTTATATCAAAAGAAGAAATAGAAAAAATAGGGAAAAAGATTTTTAGCCTTAAATCTGATGTTCAAATTTGTGTACTTGATTACAGGCCAGAATTCAGGAGAAAAGACCTTATTAAACCATCAGTAAAGGAAATGATTGAAATTAAAGAACTATTAAACCATACAGGTCTGGAAACTGTTATAGTTCAAACAGAAAAAGGCCATTTTGGACCATAAATCTGTTAATTGAGTTTTGTTTAGATTAAAATAGAAAGGCAAAGTTTATTAACTGGTGAACTAATATGACTTTAGAGAATAAAGGAGGGGGCACCAATTCGAAAAATTATAGGGATATTTCTATGTTTAATTTTAGCATTTTCCTTTGTAGATGTAAGCTTTGCTGGAACATATTTAGGTGGTAAAAGCTATGGCTGGGCTGAAAAAGAATTTTATGGTAATCAAAACTCTGGAGATACTATTGCCATAATAATAGGAGTTCATCCACGTGAATATCAATTCCATGATGCTATTGCCGCCGCTTTAAAGGATAAATCCAGTAGTTTATCTAAAAAATACGTTCTTTACAGGGTCCATGTAACAAAAAATCCCGGGCATTACAGTAAAGGTAGAATGAACGGCCAGCTTATTGCAAATAAATTTGTTGTAGGCGATGTTATAAGAACCAATCCAAAACTGGCTATAGACATTCATGAGTGCATGTGGAGAAAAAGCGGTTACAGATACGGTAAATTTGTAGATCCGATCTCTAAAAACAGGATAACCAGAAACTACGCCAGTACCATCATACAGAAAATGCCGTTTTTAAGGATATATTCACCAAAAGGAACAAGCCCAAAGTACGTTACAAAACCCATTGCACGTAAGGGAATTCCTACATTGTTATATGAAACCTATAAACTGGACTCATACGACAACAAGTATTCTGACGCCAGTCAGTTAATTGATGTATTAGACAAATTATAGAGCCTGATCCTATTCCCTTTTTTATTTTTAACAGGTGAATTGATGTACACTCAAATTTTCCTTGCATTTATAATATCCGTTATTTTGACATTGCTATTCAAGTGGATTATTCAAAAAAGTGGCAGCAGTTTATACACCAGTATAAGGGGCGGCACACCCCGTGCCGTGGGTATTGCACCGTTTATAGCCATGGTTCTATTTATAAATCAGCCCTTCAACTATTTAATTGCTGTAATAGGAATTTTTGCATTATTTGACGATATAACTGGCCGAAAAAAGATTAAGAGACTACCTTTTGAAATAGGGCAGCTATCAAGAGGTATTGGGATGCTGGTTGTTGCTGTTTTGGGATTTTTTTACTTCGGGCCAGCATCAATACTGATAGCGTTGATGATACAGCCCCTTAACATTTCAGACATGCAGCCAGGCTCTGCCTGTTCAACAGTTATTATAATGTGTATTATATTAATTTCTTCAATGTTTTTAACTGGTTATGAGGGTTATTACATTCCTCTGATAATTTTAGCCGCATGTATTGGCTACGCACCCCTTGATTATATGGGAAAAATCATGATGGGTGAAGTTGGGAATCATTCCTTTGCAGTTGGACTTGGAATATCCTGTGCACTCTTTGGTGGATATTTAGGAAGTATTTCAGAGATAGGAATTCAAAACGGAAGCTTTTTAGGTGTTTTAATTCTATTTATTGCTTCTTCAATACTTATAGCTTTTATCAGGAGAAAAAACTTAAATATGTTCATGAGAAACAGGCTTGGAATTAAAAACCCTTGTTTTGGAGATTATGTAATGGATGTAATGACAGGAGGGGGTTTGGGTGACCTTGTACGTAGAATACTACTTAAAAATAAGAAAATAGTTATAAAAAATAAATTTTTATGTTATCTGGGATTTAGAAGGCTTTTCTACAACCCTCATGCAGTTAAATAAAAAAATTATCTGATTATTTAATCCTTATGTAACCTAAAATAAAGAAAATTATGCCTAAAACCGTCCATATAACACCTGAAAAAACGTCTTTAGTAACAATAAAGCTGTAAACACCCAGTATGACAAGTACAGCCGCACATAAAAACACAATTAATTTTGCAGTCTTCATATAACTTAGTCATTCTTTCTGAGTATTAAATCTTTTTGTAGCAAAAAAATTATATTAAAAGATAGATATGTACCTAAACAAAGGAGGAAAAATATGCTTATTTTAAACACTCCAAATATTGAGGGTAAACAGATCACCGAATATTATGGTCTTGTAACTGGTGAAGCCTTAATAGGTGCCAATGTTTACAAAGATCTTTTTTCAGGCGTTAGAGATGTTGTAGGTGGCAGAACTTCTGCCTATGAAGAAGAACTGAAAAAAGCAAGAAACATTGCTCTAACAAGCATGGAAGAAAAAGCTAAAAAATTCGGCGCTAACGCTATTTTAGGTGTTCAAATAGCCTACCACAACCTTGGGGGAACTATGGGAAACACAATTATGGTGGCAGTACTGGGTACAGCTGTAAAATTTGAATAGAAAATTATCGGCAATGGGAGTGGAAAAATTGTTTGCTTCAGTAAAAAAATTTCTCCAGAATAAGCACTGGGCATTTGCTGCAATACTCACAGGCACGTCAATAGGTTTTATATCAGCAGTAATCTGTGTTAGATTCAATTTAGTGATTTTAGGATTTAATATTATGTTTATTGCATCTCCTTTAATCGCTGGCTTTAGCGAGGCAGTTATTGCACGTAAAAAATATGGCAGAAGCACTGGAGCTATAAGTGCTCTTTTAATATTCATTATAATTAACATTTACGGCTGGGTTTTCCCTAAAGATCCATTGACACTTAATTTATTTACTTTAGGAGGTCTTGCACTCACAATACAGGCTGCTGTGCCTATTCTTGTAAATTACTTATTATTAGTGGTTTTTATAGGAACAATAACTTATGTTATAGGCATTATAGGAAATTTATTGGCCAGGTTAACTGGAGAGGAAATTTATGTACCTGAACAGCCTGAAAGTGTAGATATCCCTGAAATGGAACTGTTATTTAGTACAGTACCTCTTTTACAGGGAAAAAAAATTGTCCGGCATTTTGGAATGATTTCTGCGGAAGCAGTTGTAAAAGAAGAAAAAAAAGAAGGATCTTCCTTTTTTGACAGATTTAAAAAATCTAATGATGTAGTTTATAAATTAGGAACTGCTAGAAACGAAGCACTGAAAAAACTGGAAAATGATGCAAAACAAATGAGCGCTAATGCTGTTTTGGGTGTGACAATGGATTATAAAAGCATGGGTGGACTTAAAGGTACTTCAATGATTGTTACTGTAGCAGGAAATGCAGTTTTATATGAATAGTTTAATTCAAATTTTTAAGTATAAATGAGGGCGGTTCAATGAAAGCATTATTTGTGGTGACAGGGAGAGGAATTGGGGGGGATGCGGCTATAGCTTTCCATATATCTAAAGCTTTATCTAAATATGGAATGAAATGTGAATTTGCGCTTAATCATGGAGCTCCTGGTTTATTATTCAAAAAGCATGGTATAGAATGGCATGAAACCAGTATTCCTCAGGCAGGTGGACACGCTGCAACCAAACTCTCCCTTATTACAGGTGGGTTTAAGATTGTTAAGGCCATTTTTGAAGCTTTAAGATTGTACAGGAAGGTGAAACCGGATGTTGTTGTTGGAACAATCGGGGGAGGAGCCATAGTTGGATGTTTAACTGCTAAAATTACAGGAATACCTTCTGCAGGAATTGTTTCAACTCCTTCCGACTTAAAAATTTCAAAATTCACTACTGCAATTGCACTTCCTGAATCTCCATTGTTTAATATGGAAATAGATAATGTAAACGTGTATAAAGTTTACATGCCCATAAATCCAGACATAATCACTGGAAATAAGGAAAGTGCACTGGAATTAATGCCTGAAGAGTATGATCCAGAACTTCCAACAATACTGTTATCATCAGGTTCTACGCTCTTTGAAAAAATGGCTCTTGCTGCACTTAAACTTAGAGACAGTGAAATTAGAGCTAATATAGTTGTTATAGGAGATCCTCTGGATGAAAAATACCGAAAATACCTTGAAACTCCAGGGATAATTTATCTCGGCTATATTAACTGGGTTAAAGACCTTTATAAATTAGCTGACGTAGTAATTATAACTGACGATGGAATGATGCTCCACGAAGCAATAGCCTGTAATTTACCAATTATAACACTATTAAGGGTTAAATATGGTCGTTATCATAATATGGGGAAAATATTTAGAGGAGCAATGGTTGAAAGTGAATTTGAAAACATTGACAAGACTGTAAATAGTTTTTTAAAAGATATGGATAAAACAAAGGATAATGCAGCTAAATATGGTATAGAAGTGTTGCAGGCATCAGATAAAATTGCTAAAATAATTTATAACTTAATTAAATAATGTTCACTTAATCCTGGAAACATTAAAATTTGCCTGGCATGTATCAAATGGTGCCCGCAAAATGCCATTCATGGCTATGGGGAATTACCCAGAGGCTATCATCATCCTGATGTGAGGATTTCAGATATGTTGAAGGATTAAAATGTAGAAGAGGAATTTTTTATAAGCACAGAAATTTATTATTTTTCAGGGACTGGGAATTCGCTTTATGTAGCAAAGGAATTACAAAAAAAGAGTTACGGAAGCAAAATTAATACCAATGGTAAGACTTTTAAATAGAGATATTGTTGAATCAGTTTCAGATTCAGTGGGATTTGTATTTCCCATCCATCTTGCAATGGCACCTGCTCCTGTAATTGATTTTGTTAAAAAACTTAACTTAAAATCGGCAGAATATATTTTTGCAATTGCAACAAGGGCTGGAAGCCAGCACAGGGCGTTTATTGACCTGGAAAAGACATTAAAGAAGAAGAATAAAAGTTTAGATTCATTTTTCACTTTAAACATGGCCAGCAACGATCCGAAGTTTGAAGGCTGGCATGCGGCAACTGCAGAAGAAATAAGAAAAATGGAATCTGATGTCCAAAAAAAGATTGATTCAGTCCACAAAATCATTTTAAACAAAGAAAAAAGCCGTGAAGAGGACATTGATTTCATTCATCCTATGCCTGCGTTTTCAATTCTCTCACTGTTTCTTCCATTCCTTAATAGAATGTATAATGTTGAATTTTATGTGAATTCAAAGTGCATACAATGTGGAACATGTGAAAAGGTCTGTTTATCTGGAAAAGTTAAAATGGTTAATGGAAAACCAGTCTGGCAGAAAGATGCAAGGAGTTTTTTCTGCTATGCGTGTCTAAATCACTGTCCACAGCATGCTGTTCAAATCAAATCTTCACGCTTTTTAAAATCATATACTGAAAGTAATGGAAGGTATTCTCACCCTTATGCGACAGCAGATGATATTGCAGGGCAGAAAGAATTAATAAAACATGATTCAAACAATGTTTAATGAACAAAAGATAAGGAGTAGGACATGCCACAGGAAATCAAAACCATTGAATTAACCATTGAATTAGGTGTAATTGGATTAGGCACTGTGAATTGCTACCTCATAAAAATCGGCATGAATTATGTTTTGATAGACACTGGACCTTCAAATAAACGTTTCGAACTCGAAAAAGAACTTAGGAACTCCGGATGTAAGTCTGGAAATCTTAAACTCATTGTTATAACTCACGGGGATTTTGACCATACAGGCAATGCTGCTTATCTTCGTGAAAAATTTGGTGCAAAAATAGCCATGCATCACGATGATTGGGGAATGGTCGAACGTGGAGACATGTTCTGGAACAGAAGAGGCAATTTTCTCATCAAAATGATAGTTCCTATCCTCTTTGGGTTTGGAAAATCAGAAAGATTTAAACCTGATTTATATATCAATGATGAAGACGATTTTTCTGAATACGGATTCGACACCAAAGTTATTTATATTCCGGGGCACTCAAAGGGTTCTGTAGGAATCTTGACAGCTGACGGTGATCTGTTTTGTGGGGATTTGTTTACAAATACTGATAAACCAGTTTTAAATGCATTATGGATGACAGAGAGGCAGCTAATGTAAGTATTGAAAAACTGAAAAAAATTAACATAAAAACAGTTTATCCAGGACATGGTAATTCATTCCTGATGGATGAATTTAATAAGAAGGATTAATGGGGAGAATTAGATCCTGAAATTAAATAGGGAAAATAATGTTAAAACTGTAGATAAACGTTGGAAATGTCTTTACAGAGTGGAGGAGCAGCAGCTATTCTTTTAGAAGCATTAATTTTAATTGAAATCATTATTTTTACTATATGGCCTCAAAAACCACTGCAATTGACTATTTTACTCCCCTATTACAGTAACCTCTATTTTCCTTAACCTGCCTGATGTATCTGCTTCTATAAAAAATAAATCCTGCCATGTACCCCTTATTACTCTACCGTTTCTAATAGGTAGTGTTTTATCTGGTGCAAGTAGCATGGATCTTAAATGTGAATGTGCGTTTTCTCCGTGTGACCAGCCTTTTTCAGGGGTTAAATTATCCAGTAATTTTTTTATATCATTCCTTAAATTACTTTCAAGCTCAGTTAAAGCGAACACAGCAGTTGCATGCGGTGCAAAGATGTGGACAATACCATTTTTAATACCAGATTCATGGACTACATTTTCAACTTTATGGGTTAAATCAATTATATCTCCAGGATTACTGGTTTCTATATGTATTGTTTTTGTAAAAACCATAATATAACACCTCTAAACTGGTAAATATCATCTTTTAGTGTATAAATCAAGCACTATTAAAAAATTACTGAATTAATAGATAAAATCTGTTAAAAATAATATTTTAATTTTTCCACTTTTAAATTACTGATTATAAAATCCATCTTCTCACCAATTATGTAGACCCTGATGCAATTATAATCTTCTTTAATATAATCTTCTTTAATTTATCCATCAGCTTAATATACAAGTGTAAGCAGTCTAAACGCTATCCCACCAACAATTATAGCAGTGGCGAAGTTCGCCAGCGATATATATGAAGCTGCTTTCCATCCAAATTCTTTAGCCAGAATTGTTATTGTTGACAGGCAGGGAAGGTACAGCATTCCTATAAGTGCCAGAACTATAAACTGAACTGGTGTTAAAACTCCTGCAAGGTCTGCACCGAATAGGGCCACAAGCATTAGAAGTATGAATTCTTTCCTGATTATTCCAAATATAAGGAGCACGCCTGCAAATACAGGGAGGCCAAGCCACCAAACAGTAAGAGGAGCTAAAAAGTTGCTTACAGGTTCAAGTATACCAAAAGCATATAATGCCTGGATAAGTGCACTTCCAACTATATATATTGGGAAAACAAGATATATCAATGATTTAGTTCTTGTCCATGTCTGCTTAGCTGCTAATTTTAATGATGGAACTTTAAATGAATGCATTTCCATTATTAGCCCTGTTGATTCTCCAGGAGCTACCTTTAGAGCAATTCTACCTAATAAGAATATAAGGAGAATGTCAATTGCATAAAGTGCCAGTGCCCACCAGACGTTAACAAATAGGGCAACAAGCCCCAGAATTATAATGGTTCTTGCTGCACATGGAGCAAATGTTATGGCAAAGGATGCAAGTAATCTCTCCCGCCTTGTCTCTAAAATCCGGGTACTGTCAATGGCTGGAACATTACAGCCGTATCCAAGAATCATGGGGATAAGCGCTTTTCCATGTAAACCTATTCTGTGCATTGCACTGTCCATCATAAATGCAACCCTTGTGAGTATCCCCGAATTTTCAATGGCACTCAGCATTAAGTAAAATGGGATTACAAAAGGTATTATAAGGGTAACTCCTGCTACAATACCACCAAATGCACCATTCCATAAAATAGCTGTTAAGGGGCCGCTAACCTGTGGATCTACAGGCTGGAAAAAGCTGAGTGCATCTGCAAGTATACCTGAAAGTTCTGTCCCCACCACAAATGTCCAGAGAAGCAATCCGCCTATCACCAAAACAGATGTAACATAACCAAGAACTCTGTGTGTAACAATCTTATCCAGTTTTTCAGAGAAGGTGGTTTTAATTTCACTCTGTACCTGAGCTCCGCCAGCAATTCTGTTTGCAAGAGAATATCTTTCAGATGCAATAACTGCAAAGGATGGTTCCTGGTGAATGTTTTCTATCTCTCCTGATAAATCATGTGCAGAATGGATTATATCTTTAGATTTAGATTCCACCAGTTTTTTAATTTCTGGGTCGTTTTCAAGTAATTTTATAGCGATCCAGCGAGAAGGATACCCCAGTTGAATGTTTTTAAACTCAAGTAACTCTGTTAGTTTTTTTATTCTATTTTCTACTTCACTACCGTATTTTATTGTAGTTATCCTGTTTTTAGACTTATTTTGTGCAACTTCAGTGGCCATTTCCATTAATTCATGTAATCCTTCCCCTCTTACTGCTACAGTAGCAACAACCGGTACTCCGAGTGCTGCCTGCAGTTTTTCAGTATCAATAACAATTCCTTTTTGCCTGGCGATATCCACCTGATTAACACAAACAACCATTGGAACTTCCATTTCCTTTAGTTGTAGGGTAAAAAATAGATTTCGCTCTAAAACAGCAGCATCAACAACATTAATAACAACATCAGGCTTTTCAAATGCAATATATTCTCTTGATACAATTTCTTCCATGGAAAAAGTAGAAAATGAGTAGATTCCAGGTAGATCGATCACATCAATGTCATGGCCTTTAAAATGGAGTTTACCTTCTGCCCTTTCAACAGTTTTTCCAGGCCAGTTTCCTATAATTTGATTGGAACCTGTAAGTTCGTTGAAAATTACACTTTTACCAACATTGGCATTTCCAGCAAGGGCAATGGTTAAATGGTTACCCTTTTTTCCAGATAATTCTGCTTTTTTGGCGTTTAGACTGTATTCTACAGGTTTAGTCAAGCTGTTATCCCCTATGCCTCTTCAACTGCTTCAACAAAGATATTTGTAGCTATATCATGTCCAAGAGCAAGTTTGGATCCTCTAACTGCAATTTCAACAGGACCACATAGTGGAGCAACTTTTATTACACTTATATTTGCACCTATAGTAATTCCCATGTCTAAAAGCCTTCGAATTACCTTATGATCTCCTCTTATGAAACTAACTTTGCCTTTTTTATGTTCTTTAAGGTCCAGTATTGAAATTAAGTTTTCACTTCGTTTTCCAACTTCTTCTACGTCAACTTCTTTTCGTTTTATGCATTCTTCACAGCTTGTAAATTTTAAATCGCATTCTGGAATTATGCTTTCTCCAGGACACCTGTCTGGATGTTCTAAAAGGTGACAGAGAGCTCTCTCTGCATCATCAGAGAGGGAATGTTCCATTTCGCATGCCTGTTTGTGGATTTTATCTTTTTTGATCTTTAAAACATCACAGAGAAATCTTTCCAGTAATCTATGTTTACGGGTAATTTTTTTTGCTATTTTAAGACCGTCTTCAGTTAATACAGCACCTTTATAGGGCGAATATTGAACATAACCTTTTCTGGATAATTTTTGCAGCATTTGAGTGACACTGGCTGGTGCAATTTTAAGTTTTTCAGAAATCTGCGTTGTTGAAACTGTTTCTCCCTTTGGACCTAACTTGTATAATACTTCAAGGTATTCTTCAATGTTTTCACTTAAGGGTTTTTTTGGCATTTAGGTTCACCTGATATTACTTTATGTATATTATAATTGATACTATAACTTATATACTTATTTGGTTAACCTAAACTCCGGGGGATCTGAAAGTGTTCGGTTCATATAACTGCTTTTAATGCATTATTTTTATATCATTGATTTCATATTATAATATTGATATTATGAGGGATAAAAATTATTATTCCACAGTTAAAAGAATCTTAATAATAATATTAATATTAAATATTTCTGTTGCTATCATAAAAACAGTTTATGGAAGCCATATTAACTCCTTAAGCATGATTTCTGATGGGTTTCATTCATTTTTTGACAGCGCATCTAATATCATAGGTTTAATAGGGATATCAATTGCATCCCGGCCACCTGATTCTGGACACCCATATGGTCACAGCAAGGTTGAAACATTTGCTTCTGTATGTATTGCAGCATTATTATTTTTAACCTGTTTTGAAATCATTCAATCAGCTTTTAATAGAATTTTAGAACCGCAGATTCCTGACATAACTATAATAAGTTTTTTGATCATGATAGCAACTATAGGGATAAATATTGTTACTTCAACCTATGAAAATCAGAAAGGTAGAGAAATTGGAAGCAGTATTTTAATTTCTGATGCACTGCACACAAGAAGCGATATTTACGCATCATCTGCAGTTATAGTCGGTTTTTTAGCAGTAAATTCAGGCTTTATAATCATGGATCCATTAGTATCTCTATTTATAGCGTTTTTAATAGCTTTAATGGGTATAAAAATCATTAAAGAAAGTTCCAGTGTTCTTCTTGATAAAGCACCCCTTAAAAAGAAGAGAGTTAAAGAAATAGTAAACTCAATAGATAGTATCAAAGGATGTCATAAGATTAGAACAAGGGGATCAAAATATTATATTTATGTTGATCTCCACATAACTCTTGATTCATGTTGTTCATTAAATGAAGCACATAATATAGCTCATAGAGTTGAAAATAAGCTCAAAAAATCTATTTCAGGCGTTCAGGATGTGGTGGTACATATTGATCCATGTGATGACAATTATGGTAGATAGCTTAAAGAGGCTGCCAGTAACTTCAAAACTCTGATTTTCCGAAATAAATATAAATAAGCTTATAGAAAATTTCACCTGTATTGAAAAGGTGTAAGAACATGGCCAGATTGGGTATTGGAGCAGCAATTCTAATAAGCATTATATTGGGTGTTATACTCCTATCTATACTGGGGATAGGTGGAATTTTTACGCTGGTCATTACAGGATTTGTTGCAACATATTTAACTGCTCCGCAAAAGAGAAGCTATAAAGCTGGAGGGATTGCAGGAGCTATATTAGGGGTTTTAATTTTTATTCATGGTTTATTTATCTCACTTACTTTACCCATTGATTCACCTAATATATCGGGTTTTACATGGATCAGTCTTGAATTAAGCGGTATTTTCACTTTAATTTTGGGATTTATAGTACTGATTTTAATCTGCTATTTGTTTGGATCTATTGGAGGTTTAATTGCTCAAAAAGTATTTAAAAATGAAACCAAGCAATCCAGAGCACATATTCGAAGAAGCGGTGAAAAGACATATAAAAAGACACCTCGAAGGTCTTTAAAAAGAAATTACAGGTAAATTAATTTAAGGCGATATTTATGAAATCAATTGTGGTAGGGTCAGGTGCTGGGGGAGCAACCGTTGCAAAAGAGCTTTCAAAAACTTCGTTTTTGTTGGCTCCGAAAATCGTAGATTTTCGTGGGTTTTCAAAATATGGTTCTTCAACAATCCTAATTGAAAAAGGACCCTTTACAAAAGCAAAACACGCCCATAAACACTATGATATAATGGATGTGGGAACTGAGGTGTCAAGAACTTTCTGCGTCGGCGGTACCACTCTTGTAACTGCTGGAAATGCTGTTAGAACATGTAAAAACTTTTTTAAAAAGATTGGAATTGATTTAAGCTTGGAATTTGAAGAAATTGAACAGGAATTATGTATCGGCGTTCTTCCAGATACTCATTTTGGAGAAGGAACAAAAAGGATAATGAAAGCTGCAGATTCACTGGGATTTGAAATTAATAAAATGCCCAAATTCATTGACCCGGATTCATGTGAACCCTGTGGTAAGTGTGCATTTGGCTGTCCAAAGGATGCAAAATGGACAGGTGTAGATTTTGTAAGGGAAGCAGAAAAAAATGGGGTGATAATCATAGAAAATACTCCTGTTACAGATATAATTGTTTCAAATGGAATGGTTAAAGGGGTGAAAAGCTACGATAAAATTTTTGAAGCAGATACTGTAGTTTTAGCTGCAGGGGCTATTGAAACCCCTCGATTGCTTCAAAAAATAGGAATAGAGTCTGGAAATAATCTCTTTGTTGATACATTTGTTACTGTGGGAGGAATGCTAAAAAATATTGAATTTAACAAAGAAGTTACTATGAATGCATTTATCAAACTGAATGATATAATAATGGCCCCTCATTATTCAGAAATCCTTGTAAAAAAGCTTGAAAAATTTAAAGCAGGTAAGAAAGACATTTTAGGAATGATGGTTAAAATTAAAGACCAGCCTTCTGGCAAAGTAACTCAAAGCGATGTGATAAAATTCAACACTGCAAATGATGTAGCTCTTTTAGCTAAAGGATCGGCTATTGCAGGCTCAATATTAACTGAAGCCGGAGTAAATCCAAAAACACTGGTATCTACCTGTGCAAGAGGAGCTCATCCCGGTGGAACTGCTGCAATTGGTCAGGTGGTGGACAAAAATCTACAAACAGAAATAGAAGGTCTTTATGTTGCAGATGCAAGCGTTTTCCCTGAAGCTCCTGGTGCACCGCCAGTTCTTACAATAATTGCACTTGCTAAAAGACTTGCAAAACATATTAATGAAAATTAAAAAACAAGGTTACATGGTTTTTGGAAAGACAGCTAAAAAACAGATTTTCAGTTTCATTATAGTTCAACTTAACTCTTTCAAAACTTCATATTTACCTGTTTCTATATTTTTTGTAGATAACAAAGCATATTACAGCTATTAATAATCCAATTAGCACTATTTCTTCAGATATTGCAATTTGGGATTCTATCTGTTTATATAAACTTCCAAACTGCCATGCTATAAATCCCAGAATAAAGGCTCTAATTAAAGTCCCGGAAAAAGTTATAATGAGGTATTTTTTGATATCAAACTTAATGAACCCACAAAATGCACTTATAACAACACTGGGTATTATGGGAAGTGCTCTTGCTGTAAAAAGAGAGAACTCTATTAAATTTTTTTCAGAGTATTTTTCTTCTGTTTTTTCTATTTCTTCCCAGGATAATCCCAGATATTTACCCCACCGATCAACGAAGGGCTTACCCACTTCATACACTATTCCATAAATAAATAAAGATCCAATTGTAACTCCAGAAGCAGCAGGAATTGCTATATGGAGGAATAGTTTTTCAAATGCTTGAAATGAAATCTGTGAATTTCCCATTATAAAAAAGCTGGATCCCATTATAACTGCTGTTGAAGGGATGGGAGCTATAATTTCTTCAAGAATACTCCCAAGAAAGATACCTAATGGGCCGTAGGCTATTATAAATTCTTCTATAAAGATAAATATTTCTGAAAACATGAGTTAAACCTCTTGGACTATAATATTAAATTTTATTAGCTATATTTCTATTTGCTTTAGTAATTTAAATCAATATATGGCAAACTGACTTTGATTTGTATAATTAACATTTTTCATAATATATAATTTTAGTACAGATCTTTTAATTTACTCCCTGATTCTATACTTAAGATTTTCAGATCAGGTTTTATTTGTGCGAATGGACAGGTAAATCTCTATGTTTATGGTTAGAAATGCGGTGGTATTTTTCACCGGATGCATTTGCAGGGTCTATATGGATTGTAGCGTTGGATAAATATTTTAAATGGTGTAAGAGCTGATGTTGAACTTCTTTTGCTATTTCATGTCCTTCTTCAACAGATAGCTTTGAATTTACAGCTATATTTACTTCTGCATGAAGTCTGTGTCCTAACCATCTAACCCGGATTTCTCCAACATCCTGAACACCTTTAATGTGACTGATCGCATGGTTTATTTCATCAATGACTTCGGGATCTACTCCATCAAGCAGCCGGGTAAAAACAGATTTACCGGAATCCCAGACAATCTTTAAAATTGTAACTGTAATTATAAGTCCAACTAAGGGGTCAGCTAATGGATATCCTAACCATACACCTACAGCACCAATTAAAACAGCAAGACTGGTTAAACCATCTACACGAGCATGATGACCATCTGCAATTAAAGCTGCGCTACCTATTTCCTCACCGATTTTAATACGGAACCGTGCAACAACTTCATTTCCAGTAAAACCCACTATTGAGGCTAACATCACTGCCCATAAAAAATCTATGGGTTGTGGGTGGAAAAATCTGCTAATGGACTCATATCCTGCCAGTATGGCGCTTAACAGGATTATAAATACTATTGCCACTCCTGCAAGATCTTCTACACGGCCGTATCCATATGTGAAACGTTTACTGGCTGCCCTTCGTGCAAGGATAAATGCTATCCATAAAGGAATGGCAGTTGCAGCATCTCCAAAGTTGTGGATGCTATCTGCAAAAAGTGCTACACTACCTGTAAACAAAACAATAATGAATTGAAGAAGAGCAGTTGGTAATAAACCGATAAAAGACCATTTTACAGCCCAAATTCCTTTTTCTGTAGTGATTATGGATGGATCAACAGCTCCATGTGTATCACCATGACCATTAGAATTATGTTTGTTATCAGACATATAAAATCACTTTTAATTAGCACGATAAATTAAATAGTTATTACAGATATGGTCGGACCATACTTTATATTTTTCCCTTCTTCCTTCTAACAAAATATTTTCTTAATTCATCTGCAAAAATCATAATTGGAATGAATGTAAGTACATAAAGCCAGTCGTTAATTCCAAGTGCTGTTGTGTTGAATATTAACTGTAAAGGAGGTATATATACTATTGCAAGCATTATAGTAATCTCAAATACTATTCCTATTGGTATCCATTTATTTTTAAACAGTCCAATTGTGAATGTGGAAGTTCGGGTGGTCTGGCATGCTATAAGGTTTCCAATCTGTGCTGATGCGATACCTGCAAATACCATTGTGGTGCCTTTGATGTAGAGGGGGTCATTAAATAAAAGTGGCTGTCCTAACTGCCACCCTCCATTTATAAGGGTCCAGAAAAATCCAGACATTACAAGAACAGCTTCAATTAATCCCAGGAATATATATCCTCTAAATATCACTCCAAAATTTAATAAACGTTCTTTTCGAGATCGGGGTGGTCTGTCCATGACGTCGGATTCAGAAGGCCCCACCCCCAGAGCAAGTGCAGGAAGTGTATCTGTTCCAAGATCAATTGCAAGTATCTGCATTACTGTAATTGCAAGAGGGACATTAAATAATACCATAAGGACAAATGGCATAATTTCAGCAGGTTCGTGTGCAAAGATATAGGCGATGAATTTTCTTATGTTTTCATAAATCGTCCTCCCCTCTTTAATGGCATCCACAATGGTGGCAAAATTATCATCGGTTAAAACCATGTCTGAAGCCTCTTTAGCTACATCAGTGCCTGTTATTCCCATTGCAATACCAATATCTGCTTTTCTAAGTGCTGGAGCATCGTTAACACCGTCGCCGGTCATAGCCACTATCTCTTCCTTTTCTTCAAGAATGGATGCAATTCTCATTTTATGTTCTGGAACAGCACGTGCAAAGATAACATCACATCCAGAGCTTAATATCTGCATAACTTCATCATCAGACATCTCATTAAGTTCTTTTCCTTTAACTATCTGGCAGGGACCACTTATAATTCCTATTTCCTCTGCTATAGCTTTTGCTGTAAGCCCATAGTCCCCCGTAATCATTATAATCCTTATCCCTGCTCGGTGACATTGTTCCACAGCATCTTTAACTTCTGGACGGGGAGGGTCCTGCATGGCCATCATTCCCACAAAAATCATGTCCTTTTCCACTGTTTCGGGCCGGTAATCATCAAAATCATTGGGAAGATTCCTGTATGCCACTCCAAGAATTCTAAGGCCCTGACCTGCAATCCGATCGTGTGTTTTAATAATTTGTTCTTTTTCTTCATCTTTTAACAGTCTGATTTTTCCCTTCTTTGACAGGTGAGTACTGAGAGAAATAATCTTTTTTGGCGCCCCTTTAATATATGCTACCTTTTTATCTTCTTTTTGGTGAATTGAACTCATTGACTTCCTTTTAGAGTCAAAAGGAAGTTCTGTTATCCTTGGAATTCTTTTAAGCTCTTCTTCGAGGTTAAACCCGCTTTTATATGCTGCAACAAGAAGTGATGCTTCTGTAGGATCTCCTATTATCTTCCATTTTCCACCTTCATCTGGAGGAATTAATTTTGCATCGTTACAAAATGCAGAAGTTCTCATTAGAAGTTTAAGCTCTTTCATCTCATCATATGATATTTCACGACCTTTATGGAGAAATTGGCCTTCAGGAGTGTAACCTGCTCCTGTAACATCAATCATCTCACAGGGAATCCATATTTTACGAACGGTCATCTCATTTTTTGTTAGAGTGCCTGTTTTATCAGTGCAAATTATGGTTGTTGAACCCAGGGTTTCCACGCTGGAAAGTTTTTTAACCAGAGCATTTTTTCCAACCATTTTTTTAGCTGCAGCGGCAAGTGAAAGGGTAACTGTTGGTAAAAGCCCTTCAGGCACGTTTGCAACAGTTAGTCCTATTGCAAAAAGAAATGCCAGTTCAAGAGGAAATTCGATTAAAAACACGTTTACAACAAACAGTGAAAATCCCATTAATATTGCAATGGCTGCAATTATACTGGCTAATTTACCTATTTCTTTTTGGAGAGGACTTTTATCCTCTTTTACTGTCTGGGTAAGTGCTGCAATTTTACTGAACTCTGTTTTATTTCCAGTTGCAAAAATAACCGCTTTTCCAGAGCCAGATGAAACACTGGTACCTGCAAAAATGAGGTTGTGCATCTCTACAAAAGCATGGTTTTCAGCTTCCATACCTTCTGACTCTTTACGAACAGGTCGGGATTCCCCAGTAAGGGTAGAATTATCCACTTTAAGCTGAAATGCTTCAACAAGCCTTGAATCTGCAGCTATGTTGTCCCCCTCTTCAAGTACAATGATGTCTCCTGGAACGAGCTCTGCTCTTGGTATTTCCTTTTCTTTACCTTCTCTTATAACCTTTGCTTTGGAGGGAAGTATCTTTTTAAGGGCTTCTGTGGCTTTTTCTGCTTCAAATTCCTGCCAGAAGCTAAAAATCGCATTAATAATGATTACTCCGATAATTGCAAAACCTAACTGCGGTATTCCAGCAATAAATGCCAGAACGCTTGCAGCCCATAGAAGCAGCGCCAGAATGTTGTAAAAGTTCTCTAAAAACTTTAGTATCAATGATTTTCGTTTAATTTCTTCAATCTGATTGGGTCCATACTTTTCAAGCCTTTTTTTAGCCTCTTTTTCACTTAAACCATCTTCAAATGTCTCCAACAATGAATATATTTCCTGAGGAGGAAATTCATAAATATTTGATTTTTCATTAACGGGTTTATTTGAATCCATAATTACACGCTGGCCTAATTTTTAAATTTTTTTTCAAAGGGTAGGTTAGATTATTTACACTTGAAATAGACCTCTTGTATTAATTAAACAAATTATATTATTTTTTATAGTTAGTAGGATATAAAATATAATGGAGTTATATATGGAGTGCGATGTTGTAGTAATTGGTGCAGGCCCCGGGGGGCTATTTGCAGCTTCCAAACTTGCTCGTGATTTTAAAGTCGTTGTCATTGATAAAGGAAGAGGAATAGAAGGGAGGATGTGTGTTTCTCTTAAAAATGGGACCTGTAAAAAATGTTCTCCCTGTAATATAACCGGAGGACTTGGTGGTGCGGGGGGGCTTTCAGACGGTAAGCTCAATTTAAGACCAGATATAGGGGGGAATCTTGAAGAATTTGTAAGTCATGATGAAGCATGGAAAATTATAGATGAGATTGATAAGTTCTTTTTAAGACATGGAGCACCAGATGAACTCTATGCACCCAGTGAGGAAGACATAGCTGAAATTTTAAGAAAGTCTGTAGCATCTGGAATTAAATTTATTCCCATAGTTCAAAGGCATATGGGGTCCGATAAAACCCCTTCAATCATAAATTCCATAAAAAGAGAAATTGAAGGTAAAGGAGCAAAATTTTTACTTGAAACTAAAGTTATGGACATAATCGCCGATAACAGTGTAAAAGGAGTAGTTGTAAAGGAAAATAACAAAAACGAATTTGAAATTAAATGTAAATATATAATAGCAGCACCTGGAAGGGTGGGGGCTTACTGGCTTTCAGATCAATTAAAAAAGCTTAAAATACCCATAAAATATAATCCAGTTGATATTGGGGTTAGAGTTGAAATTCCAGGAATTTTAATGGATCACATTACAAAAATAGAATGGGATCCCAAATTTCACATAATAACAAAAACTTATGATGATTTTGTAAGGACGTTTTGCACATGTCCCCGTGGATTCGTTGTTGAAGAGGTATATGATGGGTTTGTGGGTGTAAATGGGCATTCTATGCGTGAGAAAGTTTCCCCCAATACAAATTTCGCATTTTTAGTTAGAGTTGAACTTACGGAGCCTACAGAAAATACCTCTGCCTATGCTTTTTCAGTTGCAAGTATTGCAAATATCCTTGGAAGTGGAAAACCAATAATTCAAAGGCTTGGAGACCTTAAAAGAGGTAGAAGGTCAACATGGAAAAGAATTAAAAAAAGTTACACCTCCCCAACATTTAAAAGTGTTGTTCCTGGTGATATTGCAATGGCGCTTCCAAACAGGCTTGTTGTGGATATTATAGAGGGACTTGAGGCTCTAAATAAGGTAATTCCGGGAGTTGCCTCGGATTCAACACTTCTTTATGCTCCTGAAATTAAACTGTATGCAATGAGGGCTGAAGTGGATCACAGAATGAAAACAAGAGTTGAAGGACTTTATTTAGTGGGAGATGGTGCTGGAGTTTCAAGAGGTATTGTAGGGGCTGCTGCAACTGGAATTATAGCAGCAAATGATGTTTTAAGAAGAACTAAATATATTTAAGCTGTATGAAAAAACAATTGATTTAGTATGGATTGGTTAAGTCCAAGCTCAGTTTAACCATGTTTTTAAACAGCAAAAAATATTATAAAATATTTCTGAATTTAAAGCATAAATTTATATATTATATTATTAAAAATATATAGTAGATTTCAAGCTTGCTGGAATAATTTTAAGGAGGTATTCAATATGAGAAACTGGGTTGGGGGTGCACTGGCTATAATTCTTGGTTTAATAGTGATTGCATTCCCATTTTTAGCTGTCGTGACTGTAAGTGTATTTGTAGGCTTTTTAGTGCTTTTAATAGCTATCTGGCTCTTTATAGTTGGAATTTCTGAACTTGAAATAAGCAGAACTGCAAGTATTTTGAATCTGATACTTGGTGTTATAGCGCTGATACTGGGAATAGGTTTAATAATAGATCCTGCCCTATTAGGCATTATAGCAGGACTAACACTATATCTTGCGGGCTTTTTCCTAATAGCAGCAGGAATAATAGCTTTAATTGACGGAATATCAAGAAAATATGCCTGGGCAGGAGTTTTAGGTATAGTATTGGGAGTAATTTACATAATACTTGGAACATTTGCGTTTAATCCTGTTAATTTAGGATTCCTGATAGGTATCTGGCTGATAATAACTGGTATATTCAAAATGTTTGAGTGAAAAAAGTTTAAACACAATTTTATTTAAACCAGCAAGCTCTGTTTAAATTTTAGTATTTAAAAAGAATTGAACTATTTTTTAAGGAGCAGCTGCTATTTCAGTAGCCATTTATATTTCCTCCTTTAACAGGAGATTTTATCGAGTGATAATACTTATAATATCTCCACTTTTAAGTTCATAATCACTGCTTACTCTTCTGCAGCTTCGAGCGTCCACTGCATGCATGAAACCTTCACCAATATCTGTGTGAATTACATATGCTAAATCCCTTGGTTTTGACTTGCTTTTAATTAAAATAGCATCGGGAAGCACATTTCCTTTTCCATCGCACATTTTATGTTCATCTTCAACAGGATAAACGACAATCATATCCAGAAGATCAAAAATAACCTTATTCAATGCTTTTTGAACCCCTGTACTGCCATATTTATCCAGAACATGTTCTTTAATGTAATTTAGGGCATTTTTCTGTGCATCATTCAATTTTTCCTTGTCGATGACCTTAAAATCACTGCTTCCAGGAATGTAATTAATCAGACCAGCTTCAGTTGCTTTTACAAGGGCTAATTCAGATTCTGCAGATACTGGAATTACATTTCCATACTTTTCGTTTAATCTTTTGATGTTTTCTTCTGCTGTAGGTAGATCTGCCTTGTTAGCAACAATAAGCATTGGTTTAGCTATGTGCAGTAAAACACCTAAAAATTCTTTAAGATCACCATCGTCCCATTTATGATATTCTGCTGGGACTTCTCTTTTTGCCTCTACAATGTCTTCAAGGGAGATTCCTGTTCCGCTCAGCTGGTCGTGGAGTACTCTTGAAAAATCAACCTTTTCTGCAAGGGCTTTTCGAACGAGTTTACTCCAGTTTTTCTTTAATATACCAAAAAGCCACATTATTATCTCATACTCCAGAAATTCCACGTCCTCTGATGGATCATGGGATCCTGAAGCTACAGGCCTTCCTTCTTCATCAGTGGAACCTGAAGCATCAATGATATGAATAAATGCTCTGGACTGCCTTAAATCGTCTAAAAACTTGTTTCCAAGTCCTCGTCCTTCATGAGCTCCAGGTACAAGTCCTGCAACATCAATCAGTTCCACTGGAATCATGCGTACTCCTTCAACACATTTTGAATTTCCAGGATCGCAGTTGATGTCCAGTTCTGCACAGGGACAGTCTGCTGTAACATAAGCAACAGCTTTATTGGCATTTATGGTTGTGAATGGGTAATCTGCAACTTCTATTTTTGATAAAGTTGCTGAATTAAAAAACGATGATTTTCCGACGTTTGGTTTTCCGGTTACAGCGATTTGAAGTATTTTATCACTCTCTCTTTTTTTCTGTTTATCTACTTTTAAACATCATGTTTTTGGAAAATAATAATTACAAAAAAAACAATGAAGCCCGATTATATTAGCTCATATTTCTGGCCGTATCTTGTTTCTTGATAATAAGCCCAGTAATATGTCCATCCATATGTTCTTCTGTAACGGGTCTTATGAGTCCACCTGGTGGTCCACCTAACTCTCCATTTTCCTCTACTAAAAAACCTGATTCTATGCCTTTCCCGGACTCTTACTGTGTATGGTTTACTGTACCCGCCTTTATACCATACCTGATAGGGAACCTGCACCGGGTAACTGTAAGTTACTGACCTGTAAATTAGATAAATTTCTGTGTATATCTGTGATAATGTACCTGAACTGTCAACTGCCATGAATTTAAGGGTTTTAGAAGCATTAAGGATTATAGGATCGGTATAGGCAGTGCTTGATCCTGTAGGGCTGGTTCCATCAAGTGTATAATAAATTTTACCCGGTTTATCTGTTGTTAAACTGATTTTTAATGGATAGTAGTAATATGAACCTCCTTTCAAGTCAGCGTTTACTGTAGGGGGTGAGGTATCATTTATTATGTTTTTTAGAGAGTTAAATGCATTGACTACTCCTCCTGTTAATATTTTGCCTGATAATGAAGTCACTGTATCCACATTGTTTAAAATCGTATATTTAACCTGTAAAGCATTTAAATCTGGCCTAAATGATTTTACAAGGCCTGCAAGACCTGAAACATAAGGTGTGGCCATTGATGTTCCCTGCATGTAACCATATCCTGATCCGGGTAATGTGCTGTATATTGAAGCTCCGGGGGCAGCCACGTCCACTGAGTTTACACCATAATTTGAAAAATAGCAGATATCATCATTTTTATCAATAGCAGCAACTGAGATTATGTTGCCTGAGGTGTAACTTGCAGGATAATTTGGTGAAATGTCTGTGTTTTCACCTGAAACTTCATTTCCAGCTGCACAGACTACGAGGGCAGATGAAAGCTCAATAATATCTTTCAAGGCCCTGGAATATGTGGATCCTCCCCATGAACAGTTTATTATGAACGCACCCATTTTGGTGGCATAGCTAATGGCATCTACTGCATCTGCAATATGTCCATTGCCATCTTTATCAAGGAACTTCAGTGGCATTATTTTAGCGTTCCACATTACTCCTGAAACCCCAATGGTGTTGTTACCACTTGCAGCTATGATTCCAGCTACATGAGTTCCGTGCCCGTATTCGTCAGTGATATTATTATTGTTACTTTCAAAATTCCAGCCGTATACATCATCAATATAACCGTTCCCGTCATCATCAATACCATTACCTGCAATTTCGCCAGTATTAATCCATAAATTGCCTTTAATGTCTGGATGGTTGATATCAAGCCCTGAATCCACAATTGCAATTGTCACTGCAGATGATCCTGTAGTCAAATTCCATGCAGAAGTTGCATTTATCCTGTTAAGGCCCCATTGAAAATTATAATGGGCATCGTTTGGAATAAGCTGGTTTTTATAGATATAATTAGGTTCAGCGTAAATAACATTCTTATTCTGCCTGTATATTCCAAGCGCTTCAGCTAATGGCATTTTTTCAGAGATTTTAACAAGCTGCAATCCTTTTATTTCATTGAATTCTTTTAAAACAATAGAACCTGCCTGTTCGTGAATTTTACCTGTAATTTCATCGATACTGCTATTATTTGAGCTGTTTTCCGTAAACCTGACCAGTATCTCATTTTCCCTGTAATTTGTAGAGTTAGATGAATCACTCAAACTTTGATTTAAAATAAAATTATTTTTTTGGCTGGAATTAGAATCTGCAGCACTAACACAGCTTAAAAGCGTTAATATGGAAATAAAGATCAATATTAATATTGCTGCACATTTTTTCAATTATTTCTCCCTCTTTTATTTTCTTCCTGTTTTTTTTATAGTAAACTTGGTATATAATTATTTCTAAAACAGAGGGACTGTCAGGTTTGGATACGTTTCCCAATTTTTCGGCCATATCATCCCTTTTTTTGGGATGAAAAATTTAGATGGAAAGATTAACTCCAAATCTCTGCAAAAGGTTAAAAACACGATAATACGATTTTTTAAAGGACGTACTAAAGCGAATGTAATACCTGTTTTTTTAAATATTTTAATTTTTTGAACTCTTCTGATTACTCCTTACCAAAACTATAATAATACTTTTTACCATATAATTAATATAAAAATGAAATGGTAGAAACTAAAATGGATATATGGATCATTGAAAAAATAATTTTGATTTATAAATCCTGTCATTTTTGCCAATTTTCTATTATACATAAAATTTGGTGATATTATGGGCAAAATGTTGATAACAAATTTAAAAAGCAAGGATAATTTACAAAAAGCAGTTTTAAAAGCAAATCCTGATGAAATTGTAATTGTATCAAATAAAAAGGCAAAATACGGTGATTTTGAAGTAAAATCAAGATATTTGAAGGTAAAAAATGAGTTTGAAGATGTACTGCATAAGTTGAATGAAATTCTAAAATCAAAGGAAGATATTATTATAATAGTTAAACCAGATAGCATTGGTACTTATATTTTATGGCTTGCAGAACAGTATTCATTAAACCCTGCCTTTATTATAAGTCATGGGGAAATACAACAAATTCCACTAATGAAAGAAACAACCAATCTTGAAAACGATATACTAAAATTAGCTGATTGTCATGGATTTATTGACCAAAAATCTATTAATAAAGAATTTGGAGTTGCTGAAGAAGAAGCTAAGGAATATTTAGAGAAATTTTCAAGGATGGGAATTTTAAAATATTTTAAAACCATGGAACTTGAAATTGGGGACCTGAAAAAGCATCCATATTACGATACAGATCTATTAGAAAAGAAAAAAGATGTTGAAGATTTATATATAGTCACAGACCTTGGAAGAATGGTACTGTACCTGATTTTAACTGGTGAATAAAGATGACTGAAAATTTATGGGTTTTGGAGTTAAAACAGGTTATTTTAAAAATTTAAAGCACTGACGCAACGGTCAGTACGGGAAGCATACCCATAAGTGCTAAATGCGGGGCGTATGCAGGGGATGTCTGGAAGTTATACTTAAGCACAGCCCATGTCTGTGTAAACGCCGTAATAGCTGCAATTAACTGCAATGCGGCGGCTGCATAAATGACCAGAATATTACCTGTTGCAATGCCTGCAAGCGTAACTATAAGTGCAAATATCATTGCACCGAAATGGGGCGCTAAACGCATCCCAGACATTCTAAATGTTATAAAACCGCTTGCAATACCGCTAAAGAGTATTGCAAGAATTATTGTTTGATATATAATCTGCATTTTTTCACCTCTTCTTAAAAGTTCACAACCGCGTATGCTGGATCACTCAGCAATGTAACGTAGGTAGCAGCACCTGCCATTTTGGTCCCATCTACCAGATCTGCTTGTTTCATACCTCTAAACTCTGCACTGAGTTCGCACACATAGACTTGAACACCATTATCAATGACTTCTTTCATGAGTTTATCCAGTTTGTCGAAAGCGGGATGTTTTACAGTTGCTGCATTGCCTTTTTTTGCTATGCTTACTCCATCCATTAGAAGGAATACAGTTACCATTTTACCCATACTGAGAGCAGCTTTTGAGAATATAAATGTAGCGTAGGCTCGTTCTGCATTTCCTATACCATTACTTTGCACTACAAGCACTTTATCACGGTTAACTGCTGCAGCAACTTCAACTTTTTTCTCAGTCTTTTCTATTACAACGTAGCTTTTATCTCCTTCAGTGCCTTGATCTATCACTTTTCCGCTCATTTGTGGAGTGGAGATAGCAATGTCCTCAATAGCCTCACAGCTTTTACTTGTAACCTTTATACGGTCCCCAACAGCCATAGAGCTAAGACGGTCTCCTACCAGTATGATGGGTCCAGGGCAGGTTTCTCCTGTGACATCTAATTCTTCTATTTCTATCTCTGATTTTATCATTCTAACCACAACTACTGAATTTTTGTTTTCTATTTCATATGTAAGCCCATATTTCTTTGCAATGCTTTTAAACCCTTCTTCTGCACCTGCACTTAGCATTATAATGATTCCATCTTCAGCGCCGTTTTTTATGATATTTTCAGCAAGTATTGCAGAGTTAGGCGCTTTGATTCCTAGAGCTTTAATTGATTTCATAACTTTGTTTCTCCTTAAAGTTCTCCCCACTTTTCTTTGAATGTTTCAAGTGCGTCTACTATTTCAGCCAGGTTCTTAGGGGGTATGCCCATTATAACTTCTTCATCAGCTATTTCTGCGTATTTACGGGAACCACTGCACCCAAGAGTCATGTTTGGCACTCCACGCTCGGCTACTGCGACTACAGCATCAGCACAAAGTGATTGAATACCTGAATAATCACTGGAAATTCTACCTCCTTTTGCTCTTAGATATGCCTGAGAAACTCTTAAAGCCTGTTTGGGAGTAAGTAAGATAACTATTACATCTGGTTCAAATTTTGCAGATTCTAATGGTGAATATATGGAAGCATAATATTTTTCTTCTAATTTTGGCACTGCATTTACAGTTTCTAAGGCGCCTTCAGTAGTTTCATAGTTTCCTAATTGATGGTACATTTTACCGCTTGCAACGCTTTCAGGTAATGGTTCAATTCCCATTACGCCAGCTCCACCTTTGCAAAGGTGTTCTTGAGCAGTAGCATAACCTTTTTTACCTTCGAGTCTTGTATCCTGGATAAATTCACAATGTCTTTTCTTTTTAGACATTTTCGGGTAGCTCTTTGGTATTTCATCGGCAGATTTTATGAGTTTTACTGCTACAGGACTTCCTTTTAGTCCTAAAAGCTTATTTAATTCTTTTACCATTTCTTCATAGACCATGTTAATCCTCCATTGAGTAGAATGTTTAAGATAAATAATTTATACTGTATAGTATAACTATATCATTATAATTTATAATATATAAACCTTATTATTTCAAACAAAAAGCAGTTATTTAAATTTAACGTGCTGGCTATTTATAAAAAATTAAAAATAAAATTGTTTTATAAGAGTTAATTTATACCATATAATATAAAAAAAGTATGGAATCAACTGAAAAATATCATCAAAATTAAGGGTCAATTCCAATGATACCATCAAAAACTAAAACTGCATCTCCTTCCATAAAGCCTCCAAGTTTTCCATTGTTTTCATAAACCTCGATTTTAAGATCTCCTCCTGGAAGATGAACTAAAACTTCGTTGTCAAGCTTGGAAAGCTTAAATCCTGAAAGAACACATGAAGTGGCTCCAGTGCCGCATGCAAGGGTAATACCTGCTCCTCTTTCCCATGTAATCATATTTATTTCGTTTTTATTTAATATTTCAACGAAATGAACGTTGATCTTTTGTGGAAAAGCTTCATGGGTTTCAATTACAGGACCAATTTCATTTAAATGCACGTCATTGAGGTTATCAGTAAATATAACTGCATGTGGATTTCCAACACTTACAGCAGTCATTTTAATCGGGTTTTCTTCCACAACTAATTCCTCGTCTAAAAATTCTTCTTTTTCACTTATCATAGGAATAGAGGATGTTTTAAAGGTTGCAGTGCCCATATCTACTTTTGAAGATGCTACTTTTCCATTTCGAATGGTTAAATCAACTACTTTAACCCCGCCAAGTGTTTCGACATTGAGCCTTCCTTTTTTAAGTATTCCTTTATCATATACAAACTTGGAAAAACATCTTATCCCATTTCCACACATCTCAGCTTCAGAACCATCCAAATTAAAGATTCTAAATCTTATATCCGAGTCGCTGGATGTGGAAGGGCAGACAAATATTACTCCATCAGCACCAATTGAAAAACCTCGCTTGCAAAGCTTTCTGGAAATTTCTGGCTTTTTATCTTCTGAAATTATTTCTTTGTGTGTTTCATCAATTACAATGTAATCGTTTCCAAGTCCGTGCATCTTTGAAAATTTAATTTTGTTTAAACTCATATTAATCCTCATTATCATATGATAATTTGCGCTTTATTTTAAAAGCCTTACAGGCACGTTTTGTTTGGCAAGAACATCAGCAAAAGTCTCTCTTTCCCTTACAATTTCACTTTCACCATTATTTACAAGAACTTCAGCGGTTTTTGGGCGTGAATTGTACTTTGATGACATTGAAAACGCATATGCGCCTGCATTCAAGATTGCAAGAACATCACCTTCTTCAATTTCAGGTAATAGTCTATCTCTTGCAAATAAATCTCCTGATTCGCACACATTTCCAGCAATATCTATATTTTGAACGTTTTCTGCATTTGGTTTATTTGCAACTACAATGTGATGATATGATCCATACATTGCAGGTCTTAAAAGCGTGTTGAAACCTGCATCGACTCCTGCAAATTTTCTGTAGCTTTGTTTTATTGTATTTACTTTTGTAAGGAGTATTGAAGCATCTCCAACGATGTATCGACCAGGTTCGATACACATTATAGGTTTTCCAAGCTTATACTCATTTAATTTATCTTTAAAGAGCCCAGTAATCTCTTTTGAGAAGATTTCTATGTCCAGTTTTGGTTCGTCTGGATGGTATGGAATTCCAAGACCGCCACCAAAGTCTATAAATTCAAAATTAACTCCTGTTTCTTTATGTACTCTTCCTGCAACGTCCATCAGGGTTTCAACTGCAAGCATGAATGGTTCAGGATCAAGTATTCCTGATCCTATGTGGGTGTGAATTCCAACTGGTGTAAATCCAAGATCTTTTGCCATACTGTAAACATCAGCGGCTTCTTCTTCCATTATACCAAATTTAGATAGTTCTCCACCAGTTATACAGTGTTCATGGTGTCCAGCACCGACTTTTGGGTTTACCCGGAATGAAATTTTAACTGCATCAGGACTACAGAGCTTTGTAAGTCTATAAAGTGCTGAAACTGAATCTAAGTTAATTATAACATCAGATTCTACTGCAAACTTAAGTTCCTGGTCAGTGACATTGTTTCCAGTATAAATAATCCTTTCAGACTCAAAGCCGGCAAGAAGTGCTGTGTAGATTTCTCCAGGAGATACTGCATCAATACAGCTTCCTTCTTGCTCTAATATTCGCATTACCGCCAGGTTTGTATTAGCTTTACAGGCATAAAATATTTTAAAGTTCTTGTATTGGCTGGAAAATGCATTATAAAGCCTTCTGTAATTATCTCTTATTTTCATTTCGTCTATAACATAAAGGGGAGTATCATATTTTTCTGTAAGTTCTATAGCATCTGCTCCGCCGATGCTTAAATTTCCTTTTTCATTTGTCGTCAAATCAAGTTGCATCAAAGTCCTCCAAAATCAGATGAATTTTGTTTACATCCAAAAAGAAGTAAATATTAAATTTTTTCTATTTATAATATAAAAATTTTACATATTAAATTAAAGAAATTGAAAACCTAATTTAATTTTATTGAATTTTTTGAAATATGCATAGAAATCAGGAAATAATTTCTTTGAATTTTTCACCTGTAATGTCTTTTAAATTATCTAAAAAGACCACTTCTGCATTGTAAATTTCTTTTGAACGTTTACCAAGAGTTTCACTAGCTTTATCAGATTCAACTATTACTAAAATCCTTTTTAAATTTAAATTATCAATTTTTCTTTGAATATCATTTTTAACGTGTTCTATTTTCTTTGAAACACCTGCAAGTGCAGCTTCTGGAATTTTAGGATTTAATATTTTCATGTCGCTGACTTCAAGAGGCACGCCTGCAACAACGATTCTTTGAGGGTCAGCTCCAAATTTTACAAAAACTTTTTTAAAGCTGTTTTTACTTGTTAAAATTAAAATATTTTCTGAAAGCTTTTTTATTTCTTCTTCTACACTTTCTTTTTCAATAACCCCGAAATCAGCCAGTATGTCGTCCAACTTACTCCTTACACTTAAAATTTTGCTGCAGAATTGTTTGGATTCTTCTTCATTTAATTGATGTGATGGTCTGCTGGAGTAGATGAACTCTTCAGCTTCAATTAATTCATGCAATGACTTTCCAAAAATATCAGTGTTAATAATACCTCTTTGAGGAGTTTTTAGCTTTTGAACTACTGCTTTTCTCTTTCCTGCCTCTTCTATTAATTGCTGAGCTTGTCGTAGCCTTAATTTTTCCATAAAAATCACCTTAATTTCACTGGTTTTTACTTTAATAAATCATTTAAAATGGAGGATTTTGTAATTCAAAGATCATGAAATGGTGAAAAAATGTCTTTTATATTATTTAATGTGGTCTGGTTACTGTCTTTAATGCTTAATTTATGGTTAGAGTAGTCTGTATTGTTTATATTATTTAATGCATTTATCATTTTAACATTGCACCTTGAAAGAACATTTAAGTTGTATCCTCCCTCTAAAACTAAAGCCATGTGACCAGCAATACTTTTCATTTTGTAGATTATGTATTCATAAAAATCATCATCAAGACTTAAACTTGAAAGAGGGTCATCAGCATGTCCATCGAAACCAACATCCAAAAAATAGAAATCTGCATTAAATTTAGATGCAACTGGCTCAAGAATCTCTTCCAGCATATAAATATAATCGTCTGTAGTTGATCCCGCAGACATGGGAATATTTAAATTATAGCCTTTGCCCTCATCGGCCCCTATTTCTTCTACAAAACCTGTTCCTGGAAATAATGTTCTTGGATCCTGGTGAATGGATATATAAAGCACATCTGGGTCATTATAAAATATATCTGATGTTCCATTTCCAAAATGAACGTCAAAATCAAAAATAAGAAATTTTTTTACGCCATGTTCATGTCTTAAGTATTCTAATGCTATTGCTAAATTATTGAAAATACAAAATCCCATGGATCTACTGCCTGTGGCATGATGTCCTGGTGGGCGTGCAATAGAATAAGCACTTTCTGATTCATTAAATACAATTTCTGCTGCCTTAATTGCTCCACCAGCAGCAATTTTGGCGGTTTCATAACTTTTTGGAGCAGCAAATGTATCATAATCTATATACCCTCCACCAGCTTCACAAAATTTTTTAATTGATTCAACATGGTGTTTTGTGTGAACCCTTAAAATTTCATCCTCAGATGCGGTTTTAGGAGTTTTAATATTTATTTTATCCCAGATACCTTCATTTTGCAGTGAATTAACTATTGTATTTAATCTTTCTTGGTTTTCAGGGTGATTACCAGTATTATGTTGCCTGTATTTATCAGAATAGACCAGTGCAGTCATTAAAACACCATTAAATTTTAATAAATTTATAAGTAAACTATATATTTTAAAAATAAATAGTTTCTTATTGAATTTGAGATGTTCAACATGTCCATTTAATTCCATGCTATCTGCATTTATATTCAAATACCTGTAACACAAAAAAGAAAAATAGATTTCATTTATAGATCATATTGCAGAATAGGGATGATAAAAATGAAATCAGAATATCTTGAAAAATTAAAGGGTCACGATTATGGTGATTTAATATTAGAAACAAAAAAATGGTTTATTTTACTTGCACCAGATCAAAAAAATCTTGGAACATGTGTTATAGCTTTAAAAAGGTCTGAAGGAGATTTAGCAGGATTAAATAGGGGGGAATGGAATGAATTCAGTAAAATTGTTAAATGTTTGCAATTTGCACTTAAAAAATCATTTAATCCAACAATGTTTAATTGGGGCTGCCTTATGAATTCATCTTACCTTAAAAAACCTCCTAATCCACATGTGCACTGGCACTTCATACCAAGATATCAGGATAAAGTTGAATTTGAAGGTTTACTTTTTGAAGATCCATGCTTTGGGTTCAGTACAATGAAATCCCGTGAAAAAGTCCGTAAAATCCATGAAAAAGTGCGTCTAAAAATTATTAATAAAATAAGGCAGAATTTTAAATTATACTGAACTTCACGGGCTTCAAGTGCTAATTAATCAATTTTTCTAACTGAAGCTTTATTTTCATTCATTAAAAAGTAATGCAAACACTGCTACCAAACAGACAGATGCATAAATAATAAAAGCAGTATTCAGGTTTTTTAAAAGCACTGGATGATAGTATTTCAACTTAATGGATGCAAACTACCCAGAAGTGTTTAAAGGAGTAAATATACAAAATAGGAGTTAATAATTATTGCAAATACGAATAATGAGGATAAATTTCTGTTTACAAGGTTTATGGCCTCAATTCTATCTTCTGACCTTTTTATATAGCTTAATATAGCTAAACTCAATGGAATTATTGAAATTAAAAAAATTAAAAAGAAATTAATGGTTTTGGAGTACCAGCCGGTAACTGAAATTAATAACAATGATAAACTGCCTAAAACTGCAGAAAACAGCATTAATTTAAACCCGGTTTTACGCCCTTTCCTTACTATTAATGTTCTTTTATTTCCAAGTTTATCCCCTTCTAAATCCGGGATCTGGACTGCAATAATAAACAAAAATTGGTAAATCATCAAGGGTATGGAGAATATAACGAATGGAAGATTTATTGTTCCTATGATGCTGAAATAACCCATACCAGGCATTATGAAGCCAGTTAATACTGTTGCTATTTCGGAAGCTCCATTGTAAGACAGTCTTATGGGGGGTGCAGCATAAAACCAGCCTAATAAATTTCCAGATATGACAAACAGAATGAAAGAGTAAGGAAAAGAATAAATAAATGTAAATATCATTGCTAAAAAAATAGATGTTATCATTGCTCCAATTCCAATTAATTTAGCATAAATCTTTAATTCAGGATTTTGAACCA